>CAZUQS010000018.1:0-13206 GCA_964622615.1 uncultured Candidatus Izemoplasmatales bacterium
GCAAATAAACTAATAAAAAAAGGATTTAAACCAGTTTATGTGTTAATTGGTGGATTCAGTAATTGGCCATTTATAGTTAAATAATAGAAAAAGTTTAGTTCAAAAACTAAACTTTTTTTTGTATTGAAAATTACGTTTCTACCTCATACTGGAAACCGTTTTTTCCATTGGTTTTAACTTTATATAACACTTCATCTGCTTTGCGAATTACATCTTCTCGGATGGTTGCTTTCACAATTCCAATAGAAACGGTCGTATCTAACCCTGGAAAACGAGTCGATAGTTCCTGTGTTTTTCGAACAATATCAAATGCTATTTGTTTGACTACTGCTTCAGGTTCAAACACCAAAGCAACAAATTCATCTCCACCGATTCGGTAGAATCTAGTGTAATCTTTTTCATATGATAATAGAATACTAGCGAATTCGCGTAAATATCGATCTCCAACTTCATGACCCAAACGATCATTTGCTATTTTAAAATCGTCTAAATCCAAATACATCGCGTGGAAATTATCAAAATGATATCGAACTCCGTAGTGATAATCTAATGTGTATCGATTAAACACATCGGTTAATGCATCTCTGTGAGTCTTTATAAATATCTTTTCTTCTTCCAGTAGATATCTAGTAGAATCGCTGATAAACACCGCTTGAATGGATTTGTCTTTCTCCAATATAACTCTTTCTATTCTCAACCAAATACGTTTGTTATTTTTAAGGATTGGAATAGAAATTGTTTTGTTTTTTGTTAAATCAATACAATCACGATAGTTATTTTCATAATATTCTATCTTACCCGCAACTTCCGAATATCTGCTAGTATAATCAAAACGATCAAAAATCTCTCTGATGCTAATCACTGGTTTGTTTTCAAACCCTAATGTCGATAACTCTCCAGAAATCACATGGAATGATAATGGTTCTTCGTCCGCTTTAAGATAAGCGTAAATTCTGTTTTCATGAATCAAAATAATATCTTTAACTGCATCAATTGTATATTCATTTTGCAAATATTTGATAGATGAATCTAAAAATTTATGCTTCATGATGGGTTTCTCCTGTCTAGAATTTTGTAATGCAGTGACACTATATTCTTCAAATACTTTTACTCTTAATTATTAATTTAAATACTATACGAAATGACTTCTTCTATTATAGCATCATAATTGTCAAAATCAACATTTATCCAAAAACAATTCATCTTATTTTTAAACCATGTCATTTGCCGTTTCGCATAACGTCTTGAATTGCGCTTAATCAGTTCGATACTTTCATCAAGGCTGTTTCGTCCTTCAAAATATTCAAACAATTCTTTATAGCCAATTGCCATAGTAGCTTGAGTATGAATATGTTTATCAAATAGTTGTTTTGCTTCTTCTAAAAGTCCTTTTTCTATCATCAAATCAACGCGTTTATTGATGCGTTCATATAGAAGTGTTCGGTCCATCTCAAAACCAATAATCTTAGCACCTTTATAATAGAGTTTATTTCCCTGTGTATCAAGGTCATTCTCTTCTTTTTCTAACGCTCTAAGAACTCTTCTTCGATTATCTAAATCTGTTTTATTCGCTAATTTAGGTGATTTAAATTCAAGCATTTCAACCAACTCTTCTAGACTTTTATCTGTAAGATCAATAGGTTCTTCTTCATTTCTTTTTTCATCTTTAAATTGATAATTATAGAGAACACTTGAGATATATAATCCACTACCACCAACCAAAATTGGTGTAATATCTTGTGCTAATAATTCTTCTATTTTCTGACGTACTACTCGTTGATATTCCGCTACAGAAAACTCTTCCTCAGGATTTAATATATCGAGAAGATGATGAGGAATTCCTTGCATTTCTGGTTTTGAAATTTTAGCAGTGCCAATATCTAGCCCACGGTAAAACTGCATGGAATCACACGAAATGATTTCCGCATTTAAATGTGTAGCTAAAGCAATACTGTATTTTGTTTTCCCGACTCCTGTCGGGCCAACAATAGCTATAACGTTTGGCATCATATCACCCGATTAAACAATCGCTCTATTTGGTCGATTGAAATAGTTACGATAATAGGTCTTCCATGAGGACAGGTATATGGTTTCTTACAAGTTCTCAAGTCTTTAACAAGCGTATCAGCTTCCTCTTTCGTAATATAATGGTTCGCTTTTAAAGAGTGCTTACAAGCTAGTAGTTTCGCCAAATCATCTACAATAGTCGTATTGCTTAGTGTTTTATGATTTAACAATTTCATAATCACTTCTTCTGCATAAATGAGTTCGTAGTTCTTTGGAAACCAAGATGGAATTTGGTGAATAACAACTTGATTGTGTTCCAGTTCAGCTTTAATACCAAATTCATTAAGTTCAGATAGGTAATCCGTTAATTCTAGTGCTAAATCATTGCTTAAGCTTAATATTTGTGGCACTAACAAATCTTGTTTATAGGTATTATTTGTTGCCATCTTCACGAGATACTTCTCGTAACGAATACGTTCCGCTGCCGCATGTTGATCTAGGAGATATAACCCATCTTCATTTTGAAACAATAAGTAAGTTCCTGCATATTGGCCAATATATTCTATATCGGGAATAATACGTTTTGGTTCTTCTGATTCTTGTTTGGATGAATTCTCTAATTGTTCCAAAGATATTTGATTGTAGTTTGTTGTTTCTGATTCATGAAACATCATTTTTTCTTGATTGAAATCCCTTGATTTTGCAGATTGATATATCGATTGAACCCCAATCATAGACCCAATTGTTTTTTGAATTAATTCTAGTAATTTAGTATATTCAGAAAACTTAATCTCTTGTTTTCTTGGATGGATATTCACATCAATAATAGATGGATCACATTCAATATACAATACAGTAATAGGATATCTATTTTTAGCGATTAATTGGTCATAACATTCTTTAATTATAGCTGATATTTTTGTATCTATAATCGCTCTTTGATTCACCAATATATTGATATAGTTTCTAGAAGAACGATTGATAATTGGATTGGTCGTAAATCCATAAACCTTATAGTCACGACTTTCTCCTTTGAATTCGATCATCTTCTTGGCAACATCATTCGAATAAATAGTTGCAATAATATCAATGATTTGATTGTTTCCATTGCTAACAAATATCAATTTTTGATTATTGAGTAATCGAAATGAAATATTTGGGTATGCTAGAGCAAATTTATTTACCATGCCTACAATCACTGCTAGTTCATACTGCGGTGACTTCAGGTATTTAAATCTTGCTGGAGTTGTATAAAATAATTTCGTTACAGTTATCTTAGTTCCTTGATTTCCAGGAAATGATTGTTTTTCTATAAACATCCCATCTTCAAAAATAACTTTTAGTGAATCACTACCATTATTTGTAATCAACTCTACTCTAGATATCGCAGAAATACTAGGCAATGCCTCTCCACGAAATCCTAATGAATTGATTCGAAACAAATCGTTTACATTAAATATTTTTGAGGTTGCGTGTCGTTCAAACGCCAAAATAGCATCAGATTCATCCATTCCACTTCCATTATCACTAACGGTTATAGACTGAAGCCCTGATTCCAATAATTCAATATCAATGGTTGTAGCACCGGCGTCAATACTATTTTCAACCAACTCTTTTACAACATTGCCGATTTTTTCAATTACTTCACCAGCAGCAATCTTGTTTGAAATAATGGAGTCTAATTTCTTAATCTTACTCATTGTTCACCTATTTTTTAGATATTTTTTTAATTTCTTCAATAACATCATTTAATATATTCATTGCTTTGATTGGAGTCATGTCCAAAATATCAAGATCCTCAAGTTGTTCTATGATAGAAATATATTTATCATCTTCTACTTGATGTTGAGTCAATGACTCTTGAAAGTTAAACAAGTCAATGGTTTGTGGCTTGATAACATTGTATCCATGATTCTTTTCCAATTCTTTTAATATATCATTTGCTCGATTGATTATAATATTTGGAAGTTTTGCTAATTTACCTACATGAATTCCATAACTTCGGTCCGTTGGTCCATCCACAACTTTATGCATAAAGACAATAGTTCCATTTTCTTGTTTTGCCTTTACATGAACATTATGCAATGATTTTAAATCATCTTCTAAATACGTTAGTTCATGATAATGCGTAGAGAAGAGAATTTTACAATGGATTCTATGATGCGAATATTCGATGATTGCTTGGGCTAATGCCATGCCATCATATGTTGCTGTCCCTCTACCTATTTCATCAAACAAAATCAAGGACTGTTTGGTAGCGTTCTTTAGTGCATAATTAACTTCTAACATTTCTACCATAAATGTAGACTTACCAGTTGATAAATCATCACTTGCGCCTATTCTTGTGAATATTTGATCAAAGATAGGTAATTTGGCGGATTTTGCAGGCACAAAACACCCGATTTGAGCCATAATGATAATCAATGCTAGTTGGCGCATATAAGTGGATTTACCACTCATATTCGGTCCAGTAATCAACAAAATAATATCATTTTCATCCATATACAAGGAATTTTCTACGAAGATTTCATCACTAATGACTTCAACAACAGGATGTCTACCATCTACCACATCGATGATTCTATCTTCAATTAACTTTGGTCTGATATATCGATTGTTCATCGATACAATACTAAATGCAACTAGCATATCGAGTTCCGATATTTGTCTAGCTAATTCTTGTAAAGCAAGAGTATGATCTTTTGATTGTTCTCTTAATTCTAAGAACAATTCATATTCTAAATTGATCATCGATTCATTAGCACCAAGAATTTGAGTTTCTTTATTCTTTAATTCTTCGGTAATAAAGCGTTCTGAATTCGATAAGGTTTGCTTTCTAACATAACCCATCTCATCGGTTACTTGAGCCATTTGCCCTTTTGTAATCTCGATATAATATCCAAACACTCTATTGTATCCAACTTTAAGTTTACTAATACCTGTGCGAATTCGTTCGCTTTCTACAAAATCTTCTAACCATTGTTTGGAATCTCTAGAAGCTTTACGAATTTCATCTAATGAATTATTAAATCCTTCTTTTATAAATCCACCTTCTTTAATCGATAAAGGAGGGTTTTCAATGATTGCTCTTGTGATTAAATCTCTGAATTCACCTAATTCAGGCATATTATTAGCAATACTCGATGCAAAATCATTTTTCAATTCCATCAAAGATGTTTTGATTGCTGGTACAGCAGTCAAACTTTTTCTTAAGTTTATCAAATCTTTTGCATTACAATTGCCAAACGATATTCGTCCAACGATACGTTCTAAATCATATACTTTTTTCAGTTGTTCTTGAATATCACTTTTGATAATGAAGTTATTATTAAAACACTCTACCAAACTAAAACGCTTTTCAATATGTTCTTTGTTGATGAGAGGTCTATGTATACTTTGTTTTAAGTATCTAGAACCCATTGCTGTTTGGCATTTGTCTAGTAGCCAAAACAACGTTCCAGATTTTGATTGTCTTCTAAATGTTTCTGTAAGTTCCAAATTCTTTTTCGAGTTGTTGTCAATTCGAAGGTAAGAATTGGATTCAAATACTTGAACTTTCTGAAGATGCATTAATGTTTGCTTTTGCGTTTTTTCTAGATAATTTACCAATCTAGCGAATGCTTGAATCAATTCTTTATCATAGACTTCATTCACTAAACTCTTATAATAACTTGGTAAATCAATGGCATCACTTATAGAAATCGTTAATTCATATTCGTTTAAGTACTTGCGTATTAATTTGTTTCGAAGTTTTTCAGGAATGACAACTTCCTTAACATTTAAGTTTAGAATTTCGTTAAATAGTATATTAATATCCTTTGGAACACGTTCTAAATAGTTTTCACCTGTTGTCAAGTCAGAAAACGCTAGAATAAATCCATCTTTGACTTCGGATATTGCAACGATGTAGTTGTTATCTTTTTGATCTACAGTTCCATCTTCAATAATGGTTCCAGGAGTAATTAATTTAACGACTTCTCTTTTAACGATTCCTTTCGCATCCTTTGGATCTTCCACTTGTTCTACAATTGCGACTTTATATCCCTTTTCCACAAGTTTCTCTAAGTAAGCATTTACTGCGTGATATGGTACACCACACATAGGAACTCTTTCTTTGGAACCTGCGTCTCTACCAGTTAAAACAATTTCAAGTTCCTTTGAAGCTAATATAGCATCTTGGAAGAACATCTCGTAGAAGTCTCCAAGTCGAAAAAAGACTATAAAGTCACTATAGTCTTTTTTAATTTCTAGATATTGTTGCATCATAGGTGTGTAGCTTGTAGGTACTAAATTCTCCACTTTTACTCCTTGTTAATTCCAGAAAACTGGTAGTCCAAACGGTAAATTACCTGGGGAATATGATGTATAGTAGTAATATGCGTAGCCAGCGAATCCCAATACTAATACTAGTAATGAAATAATGATTATCCTTGTAATTCTTCTACGTCTTCTTTTCTTATAATATTTTTTAATGATTTGATTTATCTTTTCATCCAATAGTTCCTTTTCTTCTTTCGAAAGCAGTGACTCATCGATTTGTTCTGGTTCTGCTTGAACAATTGGTTCTGGTTTCTGTTTTGGTTCATAGATAGGTTCTGGAGTTTCTTCAAATACTGGTTTTTCATCAGAAACAACTTCTTCGATTGGCTCTGGTTCTGGTTTTGGCTCTACTTCAACCTCTTCTTCAACCGGAACAAGAATAACTTCTTCTACAGGAACAACCTCTTCTAAGTCTTCTGTAACAGCTTCCTCTTGTGTTGTTAGAGGTACATCATAAACATATACATCCTTGAATGTTGGTTTGTGATACATTCCTAATGAGAATTCAATGTATTCAATCATATCTTTTTTCTTAAGATCTATTGAAATCTTAAAATCTTTTTCTTTTGCATATATTTCCAAATCAAGAACGCTTTTTTTCGCAAGCAATTCTGCTTCGTCTTCCGTAAGTTTAAACTTAGCAGCTAATATTTCAATTAGTTTTGCTTTGTTGATTCTTCTTGGTACGGAAACACTATATTTCTTTCCTAATGCTTTTAAATCACCTAAGGTATAAGATGCGAGTAAATCTTCTGTATAATCACTCAAAACTAGTCCGTCTAAATATCCATCTGTTTGGGAGAATAATTCTTCCATAACAACCCAAAAATCACTGTATTTCATTGTTTCTAAATCTACAGTGTAATTATATTGTAATTGTTCTAAATCACTGACGAAACTATTTTTGTAACCAATGGCTTTAGAATTTACAAATATGAAATCAAATAACAATTCTTTATATCTTGCTAATTCAAAGTCTAATTGATACTTGTCTATTAATTTTTCAAACGGGTAAACAGAAAAACCATCATAACCTCTAAGTCTGAATTTTAACTCATCGGTATATGTTTCAAATAGTCTTTCTTCAAATACATTTGCACGAATCGTTTCCTTTAATAAAAAAGTATGAACGAATTGAGGTAATCTAATTTTATGTCTTTGTAATAATTTCTTGATGTCTTCTGTTGGAATTACCACTAATCGTTTTGAAAAAGCAAAATAATCCTCGTTTGTTTTGAATTTACTCATATTCTCACCCTTTTCGATATTGATACTCTTATGTTACTATATATTTTTATATATTTCAATAGCGTTAGTCATAAATTTAGCGATTTCCTTGTTTTTTTTGTAATTTATTATTATTTTTTAAATAATTTGGAAAAATGAATTTATGAAATCAATTCCCCATCCAATGACCAGGTCTTGGATTTTTTGATTTTTACAGCAACAATTTTGCCTATCAATGACTCTGTTCCAATAAAATTCACAAGTTTATTATTTTCTGTATAACCCGATAATACTTCAGCTTTTGTTTTCGAACGTCCTTCTACTAAAACTCGTACAGTTTGATTTTCAAAACGCTTATTGCCCTGAAGATATCCCTCGTTTACTACCTCGTTTAATCGGTGTAATCTCTCTTTTGCAACTTGAGGTGTAATATCTGTTTCGTATTCAGCTGCAGGAGTACCTTTCCTTCTAGAATATACAAATGTATATGCTCCTTCAAACTTGGCTTTCAAAACAAGATCTAGCGTTTCTAAGAAGTCCGCTTCTGTTTCTGTAGGAAAGCCAACAATAATATCCGTTGTTAAAGATACATTGGGAATCTTTTGATAAATACGATTTGCAAGTTCTAAGTATTGTTCTTTGGTATATTTGCGATTCATCTTTTTTAATACCGAATTGGACCCGGATTGAACTGGCAGATGAATATATGGCATGATATTCGGTTTCTTAGCGATTATATCAATAATATCATCCGAGAAGTCTTTTGGATGAGACGTAGAAAACTTAATTCGCTCGATTGACAAATCACTAATTTCATCCAATAGATTTGCAAAACTACATTCTGGTTCTTTGAAATCCAAACCATAGGAATTCACATTCTGTCCTAGTAAGGTAACTTCTTTATATCCTTGATTGATTAAATTCTGTACTTCCTCAATGATGTATTCTTTCCGTCTAGAGCGTTCTTTCCCTCTTGTATAGGGAACGATGCAGTATGTACAGAATTCATCACAACCATACATAATATTCACCCAAGCTTTAAATCTATGGTCTCTTGCTTGAGGTAAGTGCTCGATAATATTCCCTTCTTCTGAAAATACTTCAATCATAGTTTTATGTTCTTTCATAACCGCATATAAGTAATTTAAAAAGCGATCGATATTATGGGTTCCAAATACGATATCTACATGTTTGTATGTACTAAGAATCCGTTCAATTGTTTCCTCTTCTTGAGGCATACATCCAGCTACTGCTATAATTAAATCTGGGTTCACTCTCTTAAAACTTTTTAATCTACCGAGTTCACCAAAGACTTTATTTTCAGCATTTTCCCTGATTGCACAAGTATTGATTACGATTAAATCTGTTTCTTCTATTTTTTCAGTTTTCGTAAATCCTTGTGATTCCAACATTCCACGGATAATTTCAGTGTCTGCTTCATTTGCTTGACATCCATGCGTTTGAATCAAATAACGCTTTCCAACTCCCAAATCTTTGATGTAATCATCTATTTGGTATTCTAAAATATCGACAACTGATTTTGAACGTTTTCTTGCTTTAGACAAGTTTGGTTTATTAACTACATCCATAATTAGTCCTCTCTAATGTTTATTCTCTTAATTGTTTTTAAGTCTAAATCCATGAACACTGCATTGAATTGCAATGGGCCATAGTTCTCAGGTTTCACACGTTCTGGTACGCCAGATACAAATTTACGGATTCCTTGATGCACTTCTCCGCCTATGATTCCATATTTCACTCCGGTCATTCCTACATCGGTAATATAGAGCGTTCCTTTCGGTAACCTCATTTCATCAGCAGTGGTCACATGAGTATGGGTTCCAAGGATTGCATCGACACGCCCATCCAAATAATGCGCTAGTGCTAGCTTTTCACTGGTTGCCTCTGCGTGAAAATCAACAATAATGTAATCCGCTTTGATTTCCGCTAAAAGGTCATCCATTTTGGTAAATGGATTGTCAATTGGATCTCTCATAAAAACGCGTCCTAGCAAATTGATTACTGCAATCTTTTTATCGTTAAAATTATAGATTACATATTCTTTTCCCGGAGTGCCTTTTCCATAGTTGGCTGGTCGCACAACATATGGTAAATCTAATACTTCTGGGTGATCTTTTCTAGAGAATGCATGGTTTCCTAAAGTAAAAACATTGACTCCCCTTTTTAGGTAGTCTTTGTAGATGGTTTCTGTTAAGCCATTAGTATCGGAAATATTTTCTCCATTCACAACGATAAACTGCGGTTTGTATTCTTGTTTTACAGAAGAAAAATACGCATCAAACGCCTTTCTTCCTTGTTCCATATATACATCACCAATAAATAATACTCTCATATATAACTCTTTTCTAGGATATCAAAATAATCGCTTCGTTCCATAAGTCTTGCATAGTCCCAAAACTGATTCTTTTGTATCAATTGTTTTATCTCATTCATTGTTTTATATTGTACTGCTTTTACTTCTACGGGGTCTAATGTTAATGTATTCAAATCAATATCAGCATTTATAAGGTATAAATCTGTTATATAGTTTGCTTTTGGATTTTCAATATAATATCGTTTCACAAGTTGCAAGTCTTCGCTAAGGAATTGATAACCAATCTCCTCATAAGTCTCTCTAATAGCTGCTGGTATACTATCTTCTCCAACTAATACCGCACCTCCTGTGGATGCCCATTGATATAGCACCTCGTCGTCTGGTTTGTTGCGTTGTTGAATTAGATATTGTCCTTGGCTATTGCGAATCCAAATATGTACAACCAGGTGATACTCACCAGGTTGATTGGATCCCCCTCTATTCATCGATTTATGAAGTTTCATTCCCTCTTTATTGTATAAATCAAACTGTTCCATTTGTCCCCCTAAAACGAAAGCCTTCCAGTCTGGAAGGCTATTGTTTTATTATTTAGCAATATCTTGTGCGCGAGTTTCTCTAATAACAGTAACTTTTATAGTCCCAGGGTAGCTTAATTGTGCTTCAATTTGTTCTTTAATCTCTCTTGCAATTACATGTGTTCTTGTATCATCCACTTCGTTAGGTTTAACAATAACTCTAACTTCTCTACCTGCTTGAATAGCAAAGGCCTGTTCTACACCTTTTACTTTAGAAGATATTTCTTCTAATTGTGATAGACGGTTGATATAGTTTTGTAATGATTCAGATCTAGCTCCCGGTCTAGCGGCACTTAATGCGTCAGCTGCAGCTACTAAAACGCCGATAATAGTAGATGCTTCTACGTCACCATGATGAGATGTAATAGCGTCAATTACTTCTTTTGGTTCATGGTATTTTTTAGCTAGTGCATGTCCGATATCAACATGTGACCCTTCCATTTCGTGGTCAACAGCTTTTCCAATATCGTGTAGCAATCCAGCTCGTTTGGCAAGAATCTCGTTTTCACCGAGTTCTACTGCCATTTTACCTGCCAAGAAGGCAGTTTCTATAGAATGTCTTAAAGCGTTTTGCCCATAAGATGTTCTATAATTCAATCGTCCAATTAGTTTCGTTAAATCTGGATGAATTCTACCGATTCCTGTTTCGAATACAGCTTCATCCCCTTTATCACGAATAAATTGATCGACTTCTTTTCTTGCTTTTTCAACAACTTCTTCAATTCTAGCAGGATGGATTCTACCATCTGAAATTAAAGACTCTAATGCTTTTTTAGCAATTTCTCTACGTATCGGATCAAATCCGGATAGGACAACTGCTTCTGGAGTATCATCGATAATCAAATCGACTCCAGTCATTGCTTCTAAGGCACGAATGTTACGACCTTCACGGCCAATAATACGACCTTTCATTTCATCGTTCGGCAAGGTTACTACGGATACTGTAGCCTCCATTGTTACTTCTTGAGCGTATTTTTCAATAGAATTGGATATAATTTCTCTAGCACGCTTTTGTGCCTCATTTTTGGCTCTTTCCTCTTCATCTCTGATGTAGCGGTCAATGTCATCAACCATATCTTCTTCTACACGCTTCATGATTACTTCCCTAGCTTGTTCTATGCTAAAGTTAGCAATTTCAAATAATTTTTCATTCTGTTCTTTGATGACTGTTTCCAGTTGAAAGTTCTTTTCATCAATTGCGGATTTTCGGTTGTCTAAGATCTCTTCTTTACGGTCTAAATTAAGTTCACGTTTATCTAAATTTGCTGATCTACGTTCTAATAACTCATCGCGTTGGTGCAGTTTGTTTTCAATAACTACAACTTCTTTTCGTTTTTCTTTTAAAATTCTGTCATTTTCTTGGTTTAAGTTATAAATTTCTTGTTTCGCTTCTAAAAGTTTTTCTTTTTTTATTCTCTCCGCTTGAGAAAATGCATTGTCTAGTATACCTTGTGATTTATTTCTAGCAGTTTGGAAACCTTTTTCCACAACTGATACTCGCAAAATAAATCCAATAAGTCCACCGACAATTAACCCTAACACACTGGAAATAATAATGATTAATGGTACTGGCATTTTATTATCTCCTCTGATTTAGTTTTTATATATATGAGTATGGTAACATACGTTAATATACATTTTAACGTTTCTATTATATATTATATTTACTATATAGTCAAAGCATATTGTCTTATTTGTTAGGAAATGCCAGTAAAACAAAAAAAAGAAAAACCAAATTATGGTTTTTCCTATTTTTTTACGATTACTTCTCTAATTTTTAAACTGATTTCTTTGAATATTTCTGGGTTTTCCTCTAAGTATTTTTTCACATTTTCTCTACCTTGACCAACTTTTTGATTGTTGTAAGAATACCAAGAACCACTCTTATTAATAATTTCGTATTGAACTCCTAAATCGACAATTTCTCCCGTTCTTGAAATTCCTTTACCAAAGATAATATCCACGTTACAAGTTTTAAATGGTGCGGCAACTTTATTCTTCACAACTTTAATTCTAGCTACGTTACCAACAATGTCCGTCCCGTCTTTAATTTGTTCTCCTCGACGAATTTCTAACCGTATAGAAGAATAGAATTTAAGTGCTCTACCTCCAGAAGTTACTTCAGGATTACCAAACATAACTCCTACTTTTTCTCTAATTTGATTGATAAACAAAGCGATACAATGTGATTTTGATAATACACCAGATAGTTTTCTCATCGCTTGAGACATAAGTCTTGCTTGTAAACCGATATGGCTGTCTCCCATTTCGCCTCTTATTTCCGCTTCCGGAACTAATGCCGCTACTGAGTCAATAACAACAATATCAATCGCGCCTGAGCGAATCAGTGCTTCTGCGATTTCCAATGCTTGCTCCCCAGTATCAGGTTGCGATAAAATCAAAGAATCAATATCTACGCCTAATGCTTTTGCATACTGCGCATCTAACGCGTGCTCTGCATCAATAAATGCAGCATATCCGCCTGCTTTTTGAGCTTCGGCAATTGCATGCAATGCTAGAGTTGTTTTCCCTCCAGACTCTGGTCCATATACTTCAACGATTCTTCCTTTTGGATAACCACCAGTTCCCATAGCGATATCCAATGAAATAGATCCGGTCGATATCGTATCAACATCTAAAACCGGCATTTGGCCTAGGATCATAACCGATCCTTTTCCGTATTCTTTCTCAATATTCTTTAATGCAATGTCTAAGTTTTTTTGTCTGTTATCTACTGCCATA
>CAZUQS010000019.1:0-13108 GCA_964622615.1 uncultured Candidatus Izemoplasmatales bacterium
TCCTTTTTAGGAACGGTTAACTTATAAGATGGTCTAGTTAGATAATGCATATATTGATGCTTATTGATTACACCAGGTGTATCGTAGATGATCGAACCATCCATTAATTGGAATCCAATTAATCCTATGGTTGTTTGTGGAGATATCGATACGGTAAGCACATCCGAATGTTCTCCTAAATAGCGCTTTAATATTTGATTAACAATTTTGGATTTTCCAACATTCGAACAACCCACTATATACACATTACGTTTGCCTTTGTATTTGTTAATTAATTCCATTAACTCATCAAAATTATCCCCATATTTGGCAGATACTAATATCGAAGATAACACGGTAAATCCTTGAGCAGCTAACATTAATTTTAGCCAATTAAGGATTTTTTTTGGTTTTACATTCTTTGGTAATAAATCCATTTTATTGCCAACCAAGATAACATCTTCATTTCCAGTTAATGTTTTAATAGCTGGAACAAAAGACCCTGAAAAATCGAAAATATCAACGATTTTAACAATCAGAGCGTCTTCTTCTTTTATTTTATCAATTACTTTTATGTAATCACTATTTGATACAGTATAAGGATATACTTCATTATAATGACGAATTCTGTAGCACCTTTGACAAATCATATTGCTAGGCTCAAAATCCTCTAAGATTTTGTCACTAACATATCCTGGCAATGTTTTGTCTTCAGTTTGAATTAGTGCTCCACAACCCTTGCAATAAATTTCTGACATGCTCTACCTCTTCTCGTTAAGTCTCAGTTTGTAGTAAAAATCGGGATCGGTTCTTTTCAGTCTCGCTAAGATTCTTCTTTCATAATGCTTGCTAATCTTCGTGAACCATTTTTCTCCTTTTCGTTTAATCGTGTTTACAACGATCACATGAAAGCCCATTCGTTTTCCACCCAAAACATCGGTCATAAATTGGTCGCCAATTAGACACACTGTTTTTGGCTCGGGATAATTCGCATATTTTAATGCGCGTTTAAATCCCAGTCGAAATGGTTTTCTTGCATCATATACATAACGTGCATTCACTTGCTTGGCAAATGATTTCACACGGTCTTTTTTATTATTTGATATAATATACACTTCAAATCCAATTGATTTGATTGTTTCAAACAAGGAATGTATCTTCCCTGTTGGGTCGTTTTCATCATATGGAATCAGTGTATTATCTAAATCTAGCATGATTACTTTTACATTTTCTTTCCAAAGTTTTGGAAAATCAATATCAAAAACTGTTTTAATATAATCATCTGGATAAAAATGCTTTTTATTAAAAAATAGTTCAAACATGTTTTTTCCTCCGAATACTATACTAATTATACCTAAAAAAAGACAAATTGTCTAATATTTTTAGTTGGGATTGGTGTTTTTATGAAAAAAACACTAAAACTTTTAATTTAGTGCTTTCCTTGTCGTTGGATAAACGATTTATTTCGGTGAATTGGTTTAATTAGACTGAGTTTTGTATTCCCAACTAAATCGAGTCTATTTGCTTTTGTAAGAGCATCTAAAACCAATTGATAGTTTTTAGGATCCCGATATTGAATCAATGCCCTTTGCATTGCTTTATCACGACTTGATTTTGCAACATAAATTGGTTTCATTGTTTTTGGATCAAGTCCCGTATAATACATAGTTGTCGCTACGGTAAGTGGTGTAGGATAAAAGTCTTGTACTTGTTGAGGATTGTAGTTCATATCCCTAACATACTCCGCTAAGATAATAGCGTCATCTAAAGTAGACCCAGGATGCGAACTCATTAAGTATGGTACTAAGAACTGATTCTTACCTAATTTTTTATTTATTTCATAGTATCGTTTTACGAATTCATCATATAACTCACGTTTTGGTTTCCCCATGGCTTCTAATACTCTTGGACTAACATGTTCTGGAGCTACTTTTAATTGACCAGATACATGATGCTCTACCAATTCATTAAAAAATTCAGGATTATTATCATACATTAGATAATCATAACGAATTCCAGAACGAATAAATACTTTTTTAATTCCATCTAGTTCTCTTAGGCTTCTTAAGATATCTAAATAATCTTCATGACTCACTTCTAATTGACTGCAAGGTTTTGCGTCAAGACAAGCTTTGTTTTGGCATACACCATACTTCACTTGTTTTTGGCAAGCAATCGAGTAGAAATTAGCAGTTGGTCCACCAACATCGTGAATATATCCCTTGAAGTCTTTATCTTCAATAATTAGTTTTGCTTCTTTTATTATAGAATCTTTTGATCTTGATTGAACTGCTCTTCCTTGATGTGCAGTTAATGCACAGAAACTACAACCTCCAAAACATCCTCGGTTCGCAGTAATAGAAAATTTGATTTCATCCATTGCAGCGATGTGTCCTTGATTTTCTAGTTTAGGGTGAGCATTCCTCATATATGGTAAATCATACACTTCATCCATTTCGAATCTCGTTAAAATTCGCATTGGTGGATTTTGTATAATTAATGTTTCTCCGTAGGTTTCTACCAAAGCCTTCGCTGAAATATAGTCTGAATTGGTATGTTGTGTCATAAATGATTTCGCGTATAATTCCCTGTCTGAAGTGATTTCTTTGAAAGTAGGTAACACAATAGCATCTTGAGGTATAAAGTTCGTATCCGTCGTTTTTACTACGGTACCTGCTATGTAAGTAAGATACTTTATATCCATACCAGCTTGCAATGCTTCTGCTACTTCAACAATAGCAAGTTCTCCCATGCCATACACTAAAATATCTGCATCAGCGTCCAGTAAAATACTTCTCTTAACAGAGTCACTCCAATAATCATAATGACCAAGTCTTCTTAAAGAACTTTCTACTCCTCCAAGGATAATAGATCCACTAGGATCAATTTTACGTATCGTTTCAGAATATTTAACAACAGCTCTATCTGGCCTTTTACCCATAAATCCACCAGGAGTATAATAGTCTTTTCTACGGTGCTTTTTCGCTACGGTATAATGATTCACCATCGAATCAATATTCCCTGAGGTTACCAACCATCCAAGTCTTGGTTTTCCAAATTCTAAGAAATTTTTTGGATCTTTAATATTGGGTTGACTTAAGATACAAACAGTAAACCCATGACGTTCTAATATTCTACCAATGATTGCTACACCAAAAGAAGGATGATCGCAATATGCGTCTCCACTTACTAAAACAAAGTCAGGAACTTCTATATTTAATTTCAACATTTCATCTCTATCTATTGGTAGATAAGGCATTTAAATCACATACTTCCTATTTAATTGATTTATTTCTTTAATAATTGTTCTATAGTTTGGAATCCACATATGAATGTATTTATAGAAATCTTTTTGGTGATTTGATACTTTCAAATGAATCAATTCGTGAATAAAAATCACTTTGACATAATGCTCATCAAAACGAGCTAATATCGAGTTTAATTTCACAATTCGTTTGCTTGGTATACAACTTCCATATCGACTTTTCATCAATTGTGTTTTCAATGTTAGATTGTCAATATTAATAGTAGTACCTATATCTTGTTTTAGCTCTATCAACAATTGATTCATTTTTTCTAACAATATTGTTTGGTAAATTTTTTCAACATATTTTGTGTCAAATTCATTCCTTTTAAACAAAATATGTATGGAATCATTTTCGATAACATATGAATTCTTTTTATTGGAATACTCACAATAAATAGTGTGCTTCTCACCAAATAGTTGCATCGTATCTTGTTGATACAAAGCAACTTTACGTTCATGTTTACTCAATGTATTTAGTATCTTATGTTGATTACTCATAATAAAGGATTCGATTTTATCTTGTTTCATAAGTTTATTACAGGTAATAATAATTTGGTTATCTTTGACTCTAAGATACATGTTCTTATTATTCTTGTAAAAAACTTGATAATAAATGTCTTTATTACCAAGTCTTATCTTATTCATCTACTTCCTCAAGAAATGAAAACACAAATTTCGTTGTCTTTTCAGCAACATCCTTACTGGTCTTAGAATATTCAATTGTCTGATTCTTTGAATCGATAATATCTGATACTCCACGAATTGATATAAATGGCACTTGGAATTTGTAGGCAGTAATAGCGATTGCCATACCTTCCATTTCTACTCCAATTACATTATCGACATTCCGTAGTATTTTACGGATGTCTTTTTTCGAAGTAACAAATTTATCTCCAGATACTAGATTCCCTATTAGATAAGAATACCCTAGTTTTCGAAAAATATTTTCTGCTTTATTCAGATAAAAATCATCCATATATACAATTAATGGGTCATCAGCCATTTGTCCATAAGGCACATCATCAATTTCGGTTAAAGATACATCGAAATATGCAATACCTTTTGCAAGGATAATATCTCCTACTTTTAGTGGTGATAATCCTCCTGCTACTCCGGTATTGATAACCATACGACAATTATATCTAGTGAGTAAAATTGTCGCAGTGATTGCGGCGTTTACTTTTCCGATACCGGATTTTACTACCACAACATAATGACTTTTAATTTTTCCTATGTAAAATGTTTTATCTGCAATAATTTCTGTTTTCTCGATTAACATTTCATGAAAATATAATGTTAGTTCTTTATCGATTGCACCGATAATTCCAATCATTTAAAACACCTCTATACTATTTATTTAAAATCAACTATTTCGGCTTTCATTTCTTGGCCGCTTTCTGATTTGAAGTCGATAATTTTTCCTTTTTTCTTTCCAATTAAGGCTTTTCCTAAAGGAGATTCATTAGAGATTTTTCCGCGAAACGGATTTGCCTCTAGATTACCAACGATGGTATATTCTTTGTTTTCCATGATAACTTTTTCATTTTTTATTAAATTGATAACAACAGTTTTACCTAACATAATCGTTTTACTTCTGTTGTTTTCTTTAATAATTTCTGAATGTCTTAGAATATTTTCGATTTCTTTTACGCGGCCTTCAATTCTTGCTTGTTCATCTCTAGCAGCGTCATAATCAGCATTTTCAGATAAGTCACCTTGTGACCGTGCTTCCTTCAATGCTTCTAAGTTTACTTTTCTTTTGACACCCTTTAATTCTTCTAATTCAACTTTAAGTTGTGCATAACCGGCTTCGGTCAATTGATAGTTATTTTCCATATAGTTTCTCCTTAATAAAAAGCATTTTATTATATCATATTTTATTTGTTTAAGATAGCAATAATTTTTGCGCTAATTAAATCCACCGCTACATCGTGCTGATAATCATTTGGAATGATAATATCTGCATATCGCTTTGTCGGTTTGACAAAGGCGTAGTGCATCGGTTTTACTGTCGTTAAATACTGATTTATAACAGAATCTGAGGTTCTTCCACGCTCTATCATATCTCGTTTGAGTCTGCGAATAAATCTTAGGTCATCATCCGCTTCTACAAACAATTTAATATCAGCTAATTTGCGGATTTTTTCGTCTTCTAAAATTAAAATACCTTCTAGAATAATGATTTTAGCAGATTCTACTACTTCTGTTTCTTTAGCTCTAGTATCATTCACAAAATCATAGGTAGGTTTCTCAATTTTCTTTCCAGCAATCAAATCATTTACATGTTCAAAAAACAGATCGTTATCGAGTGAAAACGGATGATCATAATTGACCTTCTTGCGTTCTTCCTTTGACAAGTGACTTTGGTCTTTATAATAGTCATCATGCTTAATAACAACGATTTTGTATTTTTTTAACTGCTTCAAAATCTTATTTACTACAGTTGTTTTACCGGATGAAGAACCTCCAGCAACTGCAATAATGACTGGTTTATTCATGTTTGACCCTCCTAATTAAATCATATGGTTCTGCTTCAAAATCGACATTGATATATAATTTTTGCAACGGATGTCTTGCGACACTAATTGGATTCATCTCCTCATCAAAGAGTGTATTCACAATGCTTTTTGTAAATGTCTTATGTGGTGAAACAATTTCAATTTCATCACCGAGTTCAAAGTAATTTCTTTGCTGAATCAATGCTTGTTTGGTTGTTGGATTGTATTCCAAAACCATTCCGATAAATTCCTGGGTAGGCATTTCACTTCGATAATTATACAACTGCTGCTCTACCGTAGGATTCCCTGCTAGAAATCCTATGGAAGTTAACCTATTTTCTGCCTTTTTAATTTCATTCTTATAGAAACTCAAATCCTTTAATGTACCTTCATAATAGTCGTCAATCAACATTCGATAAGCAAGTACTACTGTAGCGATGTAGTGGATAGATTTCATTCGTCCTTCGATTTTTAAGGATGATACACCAATATCCAATAAATCTGGAATATATTCGGTGATTTCTAAGTCTTTTGAAGACATTTGAAAATCATAATTATCCGACAATAAATTGTCGTGTTCATATATTTTATATAACCACCTGCAGCTATGAGCACAACCACCACGATTTGCATCTCTGTTCACCATGTAATTGGACAGTGTGCATCTACCAGAGTAGGATACGCACATTCCACCATGAATGAATACTTCTAAATCTACTTTTGTTTGTTCTTGAACTAGTCTGATTTCATCTAGAGATAACTCTCTAGCCAATACTACTCTTTGAATACCTTCTTCAAAGAAGTAGTCCGCAAGCTCTGAATTTGTTACCGAGAATTGGGTCGACAAATGAATTTCAAGATTGGTTAGTTGTTTGGCTCGTTCAATGATAGAGAAACTCGAACAAATAATCGCATCAACACCGATTTTTTCAAGGTCTAACAGGTAATCATCCAGTCCAACAACATCTTCATCATGAAAAACAATATTGGTTGTAACATAAATCTTTTTATTTCGTTCGTGGGCAAACTCTACCAATTCTTGTAACATTGGAATCGTAAAGTTTGATGCTCTAGCTCTTAATGAAAAACTGATTCCTCCAACATAGACAGCGTCCGCTCCATATAATAGTGCTATCTTTGCTTTTTCGAGGTTTCCTGCGGGAGCGAGTAACTCAGTTTTCATCATGCTCACCCTTTGTTTTTTCAGTTCTGGTGTAGTAAAAACCAGAATCAAATCCTTGATATAATTGTTGATACTCTTCATAACTCATAGAATTGTTATACAAACGGATTGTGTCGAAATATTCTGTGTCTTCAATAAATAGTCGTTCGATAAAGAAATCCTGAATCAGTTCGTTCAACTCCTCCAATTCCAAGTAGGATATCAATTTGTTTGAACGAAAGATATGAGTACCAAATTCATCTTCTACAATCGGATAAAAATCATTTGGTCTAATTTCTTCATTCAAACGCATATTGAAGTTGTTGACAACATCTTCTCCTTGCATATTTTTATGCAACACATAATTGGTTATCAACTGACGTTTGGAATAAAACATGTCCAAATATCCATGTCCGATAATAGAACATTCAATATCTTGATGAGAATCGCTTATCATCTTGATTTCTTGTAATGTTATTTCTCTTGAAAGCGTTATGCCCTTCATAGACCTCTTGCTAAAATAGGTAGCGGAAAAACTATCGGTGTTCATCGTTCCTGGTTGATAGATGATTTTCGTTTCCATTCCAAGTTTTTTAGCAAGAACATAAACCGTTAGATCATTGATTACGATACCAGAAATTCGTATATTCTTGAGTGCTTTTAAATATGCATTCAAGTCTTCAAGATCCATTTGGTGAATCATTCGATTAATGAGTACATAAACCTGTTTTAGGTGATTGGTCGCATAGTCAACAATTTGCTTTATATCATCCAAATCAAACATACTGATTCGTTTCGTAGTGAACTTCGTGTCAACACTAAAAACATCAACTCCTAGTTGATTTAACATGTCGAGTTCTTCAATTGTTTTTAGTCTTGCGACAAGTTTCACTGATTCACCTATTTCTTGATAGATATCGATAATCCATCTCCAATATCATATATGTAAGAATCATAATTTGGTTGATCCATAATGTATTCATTGAAATTCCGAATCTTCTTTACCAATTGTCTTCTATTCTTTGTTTCAATTAATTCCGGTTCTTCTACTAACCCATGAAATAACAGGTTGTCAGACACAATCATCCCTGATGAACAAACGTATTTCTCGTATTTTTCAAAAAATTTGATATAGGATGATTTCGAAGCATCAATAAAGAGAAGATCACATTGGAAATCTTCTTTTATTTGATAATTTAAGGCATCACTTAAAATCACAGTAATTTTGGATTCTAAATTTGCTTTTTTCACATTTTTAATCGCTCTTTTATAACTATCTTCATCTCGTTCAATAGTCACTACAGACGCTTTTGTAAAGGTCGCAATCATAATTGCACTATAACCAATTGCACTTCCAATTTCTAGCACCTGTTTTGCGTGACTCGAATTGATCATTTGAATGATTAAATTAATTGCATCAAAACGAATAATTGGCGTTTTAAGAAGCGTTGCTTCTTGAAGGATTTCTTCGATAACCGGATTTGTTCTTTTGGGATTTATTTGTTTTAAATAATCACTCATCGAACCTTAATGTTTTTCCGTTTCTTCGTCTTCTTCATCCTCTTCGTCTTCTTCATCTTCTTCTTCTAAAAAGTTTTCTAAAACTTCTTCAACCAATTCCCACTCAGCTTCGGTTTCTATTTGACCTAATTGTCCTTCTTCTCCATCGTCAGGATCAAAGGTAGCTGCGAAGTATTCTTCACTTTCATCGCCTTTTACTTGATAAACGATATAAGATTTTTCAAACTCGTCTGAATCAAAAGTCATGACGATAATACATTCTAACTCCTGCCCGTTTTCATCGGTAACTACAAACATTCCGTCTTCCATAATACACTCACTTTCTGCTATCCAAATAGCTTTGCAATATAAGTGTGGCCGCTAATTTATCCACTTTTGTTTTTCGTTTCTTTCTGCTTAAATCGGCTCTTATCATAAGATTATTAGCCATTTTTGAAGTAAGTCTTTCATCAATTAAGACCACTTCTATACTGGTTTCTTTTTCAATTAAGTCTTTAAAATCTAAACTTTTTTGAGCTTGAAAGCCAATACTTCCATCCATATTTTTAGGTAATCCCAGAATAATTTTTTCTGGGTTTAACTCTTGGATTACTACTTTTAGTTCTTTAATAGCCTGAGTATAATCATCATGTTCAAACCGGATAGTGCTATAAGTTGAAGCAATAATTTGATTGATATCTGAGCTAGAGATACCTAGGGTTTTTGACCCTAAATCTAAGCCTATAACTCTCATAATACCAATTCCTTAATTCGTTCTATTGCCTGATCAATTTTATTTGGGTCTTTTCCGCCCGCTTGAGCAAAGTCAGGTCTTCCTCCACCATTACCATCACAGATGATTGCAGCTTCTTTGACCAATTTACCTGCATTGAATTCTGAGGTATTGCTTTTACATACGATGATAACTTTGGAACCCATATTAGAAAACAGTAATACTAACCCGCCTTCAAGATTTCCAGCTAAATCATCTGCTAATTGTTTTAATGCATTTCCAGCAATATTTTGTACTTTACCAATAATCTTGTTGCCATATGTGTACTCAGAGAAATCTGAGACAGATTCCAATGATTTTGTTTCGATTGCTTTGTTCAAAGTTTTTTCTAAATCTTTCACTTTTACTTGGGTTAAATATAATAGTTTTCGTTTGTTAATGACATCTTGGTAACTACCATATATTTTAATATTGGTATTTAAATCAAATTTCAATTTGATTTCTTCTGTTTTAGCACTTGCTAGAATCTTCTGTGCTTTTTCCACTAGATTTTCAATGTCTTGATTGATGCCCTCTAATGATGCACTTAAATTTGCAACCGCTTGATTGGTCACCCCTTCAATTCGGTAGATACCCGAGCCAATCGATGAAACACTTTTAATCGCAAAGTCGCCAATATCTTTTATATCTGAAACATGCGTTCCTCCACATAAATCTAAGGTGTATTTCAAATCAATCATTCGAACCTTATCATCATATTTTTCACCAAATTCAGCGATAGCTCCCGCTTTCTTTGCTTCTTCTATAGATACCACTCTAGTTGTTGCTTCAAATGATTCTTTAATCATTGCTTTGACTCTTTTTTCAATGTTTAGAATATCATCATCTGATACGGATTCATAATGATTGAAGTCAAACCGTAGTCCAAAACTATCTACATAAGATCCTTGTTGGGAAACATGGTTTCCTAACACTTCACGTAATGCATAGAACATGAGATGTGTTGCAGAATGATTGTATTCGGTAAGTCTTCGTTTTTCTTTATCGACTGACCCAACAACTTTTTCACCTTCGAATTCTTCGGATAAGTCTTCTTCAATATGATGCAAGAATTGCCCGTTTGGTAATTTCTCTACATCTGTAACGTGTAAAGTAAAATCATCATTATAGATGATTCCAGTATCAGCAATCTGCCCGCCAGATGTAGCATAGAACGGTGTTTTTCTCAATACGATTCCTTCTTTGAATACTTTTATTATTTTTGTTTTTTCTACTAGCGTGTCATATCCTATAAATTCACTTTTCTTATCAAAATTCAAATATTCAGGATTTTGAGCATTCATTGATTGAATATCACTTCTTGCAGCCCTAGCACGTTCTTTTTGTTTTTGCATTTCTTTTGCAAATCCTAATTCATCTACTTTAAGACCCATTTCTGATGCGTACTCACTAGTCAATTCTAATGGGAATCCATAAGTGTCATACAGTAAAAAAGCAGATGCTCCAGAAATTGTTTTCCCATCTAATTGTTCTACAATTTCATGGAACTTTTTTTCACCTGATAATAACGTTTCCAAGAATTTATTTTCTTCCGTTGTAATAATTTTTTTTACGATTTCTTGCTTTTCAACAATATGTGGGTAAAATGATTTCATCATCTTCACAACAACATCCACAAGTTCAATTAAGAATGGTCTTTCAATCTTTAATTGTTTTCCATGTTTGATTGCTCTTCGAAGTAATCTTCTTAATACATACCCGCGTCCTTCATTGCTCATCATTGCTCCGTCAGCTACAGCCATAGTAACTGTTCTTATATGATCAGCAATGATTTTAAATTCTTTTTGACCTGTATATTTAATACCTGAGATTTGAGATATTTTATCCATAAGCGGCATAAAAAGATCCGTTTCGAAGTTCGTTTTCGCACCTTGTATTACAGATACAAATCGTTCTAATCCACCACCGGTATCAATATTCTTATTAGGTAATTCAGGATAACTGTCTCTTGATTTTCCAGGTATTGCATTGTATTGTGAAAACACAATATTCCAAATTTCAACATACCTGTCATTTTCAATATCTTTTTTGATAGAATCCAATCCGAAATCGCCAAAATCAGATCCTCTGTCAAAAAATACTTCTGTACACGGTCCACAAGGACCTTCACCGATTTCCCAAAAATTTTGATCATCTGTTGCTAAAATATGATCTTCTGGAACACCTAAACTTTTCCATTTTTCAAATGATTCTAAGTCTTTTGGATATATTGTAAAATACAATTTATTCAAATCAAATCCAAAATATTCTTCACTAGTTAATATTTCAAATGCATATTCTAATGCTTCATCACGGAAATAATCTCCAATCGAGAAATTCCCAAGCATTTCAAAGAATGTATGATGTCTTGCGGTATTCCCTACGTTTTCAATATCATTTGTACGAATACATTTTTGAACATTTGCGATTCTTGGGTTTTTCGGAACAATTCTTCCGTCAAAATATTTTTTCATAGCTGCAACTCCGGAATTCATCCATAGTAAAGTTGGATCATCATTGGGTATCAATGAGGCTCCATCTTGAACTAGATGTCCTTTACTTTTAAAGAACCTCAGCCATGTATTTCGTATTTCATTCCCTGTCATGTATTTCATTTTTACCTCCTAAAAAAAAGAAAATCGTCCTTATAAAAAGGACGAATTAATCCGTGGTACCACCTTAATTCTAGCATCGCTAGCACTTAATACTCTTAACGCGAGTGTACGGATGTTTTTACACATCACTCAGAAGTAGCTTCATAAAAATATTATGCTTAGTTACACCAAATCTAAGCTCTCTGGGATAATCATTCTTACTACTATTCTTCGTCATCGTTTTACGAGTAAAATTATACAATATTTTTGTTTTATTTGCAAATAGATTACACAAGATTTACAGAAAATCTTCAATCGTTAATTCTTTTGTCTTGTCTTTACTGATTTCTTCTTGCAAGAAATCCTTTAAAAGCGTGTTTCTAGGAGTATCTACTCCTAAGATCCCGCGCTTATATGCTTCGAAATCTCCTAGCAGAATTAGTTTTTCTTTCGCCCTAGTTACCGCGGTATATAGTAGTTTTTTCTTAAGCATAATCGTGTAAGACCTTACCAAAGGAATGATTACACATTTGAATTCAGATCCTTGCGATTTGTGAATCGAAACTGCATACGCTAAGGTTAGATGATCCAATTCTTTCATGTTATACTTCACAACATTCCCAGAAAAACTTACCAACATTTCTTGATCTTCGGTAATTCCACACACAATTCCTTGATCTCCATTCATAATATTATCCTCAGGCTGATTGACTAGTTGCATCACCTTATCGTTGAAGAAAAATGTTTTCTCTTTGAATGAAATGGAAAAATCTTTATTAACATAATTAAATCGTTTTTGGATTAAATCGTTGATTCGATTAATTCCATTGAGTCCTTTGTAAACCGGAATCAACACTTGAATATCTTCCAATAAATCGTATCCCTTTTCGATCAATTGTTTGATTTGCGACAGTACTTTATCCGCAACAAACTGTTCATTTACTCTTATAAATACTCGGTCTTCAAATTCATCAAATAGACTACGATTGATTTCTTTATTTAAAATATCATAAGCTAACGATATTATTTTTGAATTTTCTGCCTGGCGATGAATGACATCGAGTTCAATAACATTAAATAATTTTGATTTAATCAAATCATTTAATACTTCTCCTGGACCAACAGATGGTAATTGATTTGCATCCCCTACAAAGATGATCTGTGTATCTTTTGGCACAGCGCTGAATAATCGTTTTGCTAGTAAACAATCCATCATCGATACTTCATCAACAATAAGAAGTTTCACATCTAAAGGATTGTCTTCGTCATAACTGAAATTGCCGGTATAATCGTACC
>CAZUQS010000020.1:0-13064 GCA_964622615.1 uncultured Candidatus Izemoplasmatales bacterium
AATACTTAGTATTTCACCATCTTTAATAATAGCAACACGATTACATAGTTGTTGTACTTCACTTAAGATATGTGAACTGAATAATACAGTCGCACCTTTCTTATTTTCTTCCAGTATCAAGTTAAAGAATTTTTGTTGCATGAGTGGATCTAAACCACTTGTAGGTTCATCAAGAATAAGGAGTTTAGGAGAATGGAGAAGTCCTTGTACAATCCCTACTTTTTTCTTATTCCCGTATGAAAGATCTTCAATTCTACGATGTAAGTCTAATTCCATTATTTCCGATAATTCTTTGATTCTTTGAGAACAGTCTTTGTCATAGAAACTAGCGGAATAATTTAGTAAGTCGATTACTTTCATTTTATCGTAATAGAAAATTTCAGAAGGCAAGTATCCGATATCTTTTCTTACTTCTGGGCCGTACTTAATCGCATCTTTTCCAAATATTGTTACACTTCCGCTTGTGGGGTAAATCAAGGATAACATGCTTCGGATTGTTGTGCTTTTTCCAGCGCCATTAGGACCAATAAAACCAAAAATTTCCCCTTCTTTGACATTGAAATTGATGTTTTTACAACCTTTGATTTTTCCATAGTATTTTGTTAAGTTGTTAAACTCTATTACGTTCATAGTTGATCTCCTTAGTTTTATAAATAGTAGTTCAAAAAAAACTAAACTAGATTCATTTTTTCTTTCTTCTTCATTCTAGTATAAAGAGTAGGCTTTGTCAACAACCCGCAGTGAAACCAAGCATATAGATTTGAGTGAAAATGTAACATATAGTACAATAAAAAAACCTTAATAACCAAGTGAAGTTACTAAGGTAATTATATATGTTACAAATGATATTCAAACTATAATTCTGTTGTCTTTGTTACAATTCGTTTTATGATTTCCACAGCTTTATTCATTTCTTGAATGGAAGCATACTCAAACGGACCGTGGTAATTATATCCGCCAGTACCTATATTAGGACAAGGAAGACCTAAATAGGTAAGTCTAGCTCCATCAGTTCCACCTCTGATTGGTTCAATAATTGGCTCAACGCCCTCTTCCTTTGTAGCTGTGATAGCTATATCGAGTACATATTGGTAGTCTTTCAGTATCTCATTCATATTGAAATAAGAATCTTTGATTTCTAATATGCATGTTTTATCCCCATATTTTTTGTTGATTTTCTCACATGCACTGATAAATTCTTCTTTTTGAGATTCAAATAACTCGCGATCATGATTTCTAATAATGTAATCAATTACACTTTTCTCTACATTACCTTTGATTTGAATCAAGTGATTAAAACCTTCATAATTTTCTGTAAATTGTGGACGCTTCTTACTCGGTACTAATTGATCAAACTCGTAAGCAACATTTACAGAGTGAAGCATTTTATTTTTTGCTGATCCGGGATGAACTGACTTTCCGTTTATGTGAACCCTTGCGGAAGCAGCATTGAAATTTTCATATGCTATTTCCCCAACAGTTCCACCATCTAGTGTGTAACCAAAATCAGCATTTAGGGTTTTCATATCAATGAATTTTGTTCCGTTTCCAACCTCTTCATCAGGTGTGAAAAGCAACACGATTTCTCCGTGTTTAAAATTAGGATTGTGGAATATATACTCCGCAATTGTCATAATTTCAGCTACACCCAATTTATCATCTGCACCTAATAATGTTGTACCATCCGTCACAACTAAGTCGTGGCCGATGTTGTTTTCTAATGACGGGAATATCTCTGGGTTTAAGACGATATTGCTTTCTTCATTTAAAATTATTTTTCCGCCATCATAATGTGGTACAATTCTAGCCTTGACATCTTTACCAGATGCATCTGGAGAAGTATCCACATGGGCTATTAATGCCAATTTAGGAACTTGTTTTTCTATGTTGCTAGGAATTCTACCAATTAAGTAACCATATTCATCGATTGAAGAATCGATGTTTAGAGCTTCAAGCTCTTTATTAAGAAATTTTAGTAAATCTAATTGTTTTAAAGTGGATGGATATTGTTCTACATCACTTTTTGATTGTGTATCAAATGCTACATAATTTAAAAATCTGTCAATAACTTTCATATCGTTCACCTTTTCTTTTTTGCTAGTATTATTATATACTATTATCTTCAAAAAAAATCTTGAAACACGAAATTATTTAGAAAATAGATATCAAATAGTAAAATATGTTATAATGTTTTAGAGGGTGAGATAATGTTAATATTTCATAAACATAAGCAAAAACTCAGTGATAAATTCGGCGTATCTGTAATGACATTTGCGAGCAAACTAAACGTTGTTCAAGACCGAAAAGATGTGAAATTTAAAGTGTTATATACAAGCGAACTCTCAGAAAATTATCGATTTCCATCTCAAATAGTGGAAGAAACTTTGGATTTGGAAGGATTAAAAGTAGAGTGCATTGAATATAAAAAATCGACACCCAAATATGCTCTTATTCACTTGCATGGAGGGGCATATGTTTTGGATTATAATGATACTTATCGTAAAGTAGCGAGAAAGTATCTTAGTCTTAAATCCAATTTAAAAGTGTTTTCTCCCATCTACAGTCTAGCACCTAGAAAACCGTTTCCAAATGCTTTAAATGAAGTTGTAAGACTGTATAAGCACATTTTAAGTCTAGGATATAATGCAAACAACATTGTGATTGCTGGGGATTCTGCAGGTGGAGGGTTAGCTATTGCAACAACACTATATCTAAGAGATCATAAAATTCCACTACCAAAGGCTCTTATTACAATGTCTGCGTGGACAAATTTAGCTATGAATGGTAAATCACATGAAGAGAACCGAAATATTGATCCGCTATTCGGCGAAGGGACAAAACCATTAAACGTAGAAGCCTATACAAAGAATAATAACCTTGAGGATCCTTATATATCTCCTAAATATGGAGATTATGTAGTATTTACAGATATGCTAATGATTGTTGGAGGCGATGAGTTAATTGAATCCGACACATTAGATGTTGCAGAAAAAGCAAAAGAAAATAATGAAGTTATTGTTCATGATTTTGAAGGTATGTTTCATGTGTTTCCATTAGGGTTTAATTTAATGGCTTCATCAAGAGAATCTTGGAAAATTATAGAAGAATATCTAAATAAAAAATTAAGAGGTTGACCATCATGTTAAATACGACAAAACATACGGATTGGTTTAGATTAGATAATTCTGGCAAAATATTTCCAGAGGTTTCGAATCAAAGAGAAACAAATACGTTTCGAGTTCAAGTTACATTAACAGAACAAGTAGAACCGGAAATATTGCAGTTAGCTGCATTAGGTATATTAGAACGGTATCCAATGTTTAAGGTGCGTTTAAAACATGGAATTTTTTGGAATTATTTGGATTATAATACAAAACCATTTGAGATACAGGAAATGACACATCATGTGTGTAGCGCTATGGATCCAAAAGAGAATAACAATTATCTATTTAAGGTGTTATATCGAAATAATTTAATAGCAGTAGAAATGTTTCATTCATTAGCAGATGGAGCAGGCGTTGTAACTCTTTTGCAATCGCTTGTTTATGAGTATTTAAAATTAAAGGGGTATAGTGTTACACCTGATAATATTATTAAAACTAAAGATCAAAGGCCTACTCAAGAAGAGTATGAAGATGCTAATGAAAAGTTTTATAATGCAAAAAATCGCAAACACGTTCCAGAGCGAAAAGCTTATCGAATCAAAGGCACTCAACTTCCAGATTTTAATACTGGAATTATTTCGGGTACAATTTCAACTTCAAAAATGATTCAATTATCTAGAAGCAAAGGGTTAACCATGACACAATACTTTGCGGCTGTCATGATGTATACAATATATAACACGCAGATTCGGTACCGAGAACACCTGAAAGCAAATCAAGCACCAGTTAAGATATTTGTACCGGTTAATCTTAGAAAACATTTCCCATCGGAAACATTAAGGAATTTTTCGAATTTTGTAAAAGCAGTTATGGTAATGACACGACCTGATATAACGTTAGAAGAGTTATTTGTTCTTGTGAAAAAACAGTTTAATGAAGGTATGACAAAAGAAGAATTGATTCGAAAAATGAGTGAAAATGTTTCTTTTGAAAAAAATGTATTTTTAAGATTCATGCCTTATTATGTAAAACGTTATGCTTTGAAAATCGGTTATAACATGTTAGGAATGAAATTAAATACAATGAGTGTAACGAATATTGGTAAAATCACATTCCCAGTTTCTATGGAATCATATATTTTAGATGTCACAGCTGCTGTTTTTGCTGGATATTACAATGCGGTTAATTGTTCTATATTGTCCTACAAGGATGAATTGAAATTAACCTTTACGCGTTCAATTATTGAAACAAATATAGAAAGAGAATTCTTTAGGCATTTCACAGAATTAGGGATAGACGTAAAAATTGAAAGTAATTTTGTGGAGGAATATTTATGAAAAAATGTGATAAATGTAACATTGTAATCGAAACAAACCAACTTTATTGTCCGTTATGCCATCAGGTATTAAGTGGCGAAACAAAACCGGGCTTTTTGGAAACATATCCAGAATACGTTTCTTTACGAAGACAAATCCTTCCTACAACAAAGAAAATATTATTATTTTTGACAATAATATCTATAATCGTTTTAGGTCCTATAAATTTATTAGATGATAGTGGATATTATTGGTCATTGATTCCAATTGGATCCATACTATATTTTTGGGTTTTGTTAAGAGTTGGTGTGTTATCAAAAAGAAATATAGCATTTAAGCTTGGATTGTTAACAATATTGTTAATATTATTACTGGTTTATATTGATTATACTACTGTTCATGAGACAGATGGGTGGTCTATCAATTACTTATTGCCTCTATTATTGTTATCTTGCAATCTTGCAATTTCTGCGATACTTTGGATTAAACGATTAAACTATCGAGATTATTTCTTTTATTTGTTAATCATCATTATCTTTTCCATCGTACCTTTGATTCTTGCATTTGTTAATGTTATAACTGTATTTTGGCCATCTTTAGCATCGTTTGCCTTAGCGCTATCGATATTATTATTTGTTGTTTTCTTCTTTCCAAAATCGATAAAAGAAGAGATTAAGAAACGATTTCATGCATAAAAAAATCCTCTACATTTAAGTTGTAGAGGATTTATTTTTAACCTATAATGATTCGTTCTGTAGCATATTCGATACTAGATACTTGAGGGTGTCCCCAATTTTTATTCATAAGACCAAAAATCGTAATTGGACCTAATCTACCTACGAACATCAATGCAGATAATAAGACTTTTGAGGCCGGCATTAAGTGAGGAGTAATACCCATACTTAACCCAACGGTACCAAACGCACTAAATGTTTCAAATAACATATTCAAGAATGGCATATCATAATTTGGATTATTTGCTTCAATTCTGGCTAATATCACAAATACAGTAACCGTAGAAACTAAAGCCAACATCGCTAAAGTGAATGCTTTTGTTCTAGCGTCACTAGGGATTCTTCTTTTATTTATGATTGTTGGTTTTCCACTTAAGAAACTAATAATGGAACGAAACATGATATAAAATGTAGTAGTTTTAATACCCCCACCAGTGGAGTTAGGTGATGCCCCGATAAACATAAATACCATGATAACAATCAACGTAGAATAAGAGAACATATTCATATCTATGGTTGAGAATCCTGCAGTTCTTGTGGTAACACTTGTGAACAGAGCTTCCAACCAAGTAATATTATCCCATTCGAAGAATTTTAAAATTAAGAAACCACTAATAATCAAAAACGCTGTAGCTTTTAAAACGATTTTTGAATATAGACTTAATGTACTCCATTTTTTCTTTGCTAGAACATCTCTAATGACAATAAATCCTATCCCACCAACAATGATGAGTAACATTGTATTAATATTTAATAAGAAATTGGAACTATAATTTTGAATAGATGAACTACCTATTATATCAAACCCTGCATTGTTGAAAGAGGAAATGGAGTGAAAAGCAGAAATACCCAACGCCTTCCAAAATTCAAAGTCTTGAATGAAAACAATAAAATTGATGATCATTCCAAAAAATTCTATAATTAATGTTGTAATGATGATAGATTTAACAAGTTTCACAACTCCAGATAGAGAATGTTGATTCAAAGCCTCTTTGATTACATAACGTTCTGTAACTCCAATTTTAATTCCAAGAATGATCAAAACGTAAATTGCTATTGTGACAATACCAATACCACCTATTTGAATCAGTAGCGCGAGCACCACTTTACCAAAAATGGACAAAGTACCCGCAATATCAGGAATGGTTGATAAACCAGTCACACAAACAGCGGATGTTGATAGGAATAAAGAATCAACCCAAGATAATGCTTCTTCAGTTTGTGTAGACATTGGTAATTTCAGCAGAAATACACCAATTAATATAATTCCTAAGAAACTTAAAACGATGATTGATAAAGGTGTAATTTTAAGCTTTTTCATATTGAACCTGCCTTTTAAGAATAAACAAAAATTCTTAGATATTATACTACTTTTATGAGAATTTGGCAAATATCAATTATATTTACATTTATTATTACGAATGAATATTTTTTTGTTATAATATAATTATAAATAAATTATGGAGGATTAGATGTTAGTACTTTTAGGACCTAGTGCATCGGGTAAAACAGAATCCGCAAAAATTATGATTAATAGATATCCAATATCAAGAGTCGTTACCTGCACAACTAGAGCAAAAAGGATTAATGAAATTGATGGTTTTGACTATCATTTTTTCTCGCGGGAAGAGTTTTTGAAGTTGGATGAGAAAAATTATTTTATAGAAACCGCAGAATACAATAACAATTTATATGGCACGCCTAGGAATGAGCTTGCTGATGATAAATTCATTATTTTAGAACCGCAAGGTTTACGATCATTCTTAGATATAAAACCCTGTCCGATTGTAGCGATATTTTTGAACACTGATGAATCTATTCGAACAGCTAGAATGAAAGAGCGAAAAGATAAACAAAAGGATATTGTCAAGAGGATAATTTCTGATCGCAATGATTTTAATATCAGCAATATTCATGGGTTGGATTTAACAATTGATACAACTAATATGACGTTATCCAATGTAGCAGATTTGATATTTGAAAAATATACAGAATTGTTGAAATTGAAGAAGGCGAAATTTTATGAACACTAATATAAGACATGCAAATCGAGATGATATTCCAATCATTTTGGAGTTGATCAAAGGAATTGCAGATTATGAAAAATTATTGGATCAAGTAGAATCCAGTCCAGATGTATTAGAACAGGAATTATTTGATGAAAAAAACGCAAATGTATTACTCGCCTATTCTAAAAATCAACCAGTTGGATTTGCATTGTACTTCAATAACTTTTCAACATTTAAAGGGAAGAAAGGTTTGTACCTAGAAGACTTATTTGTAAAACCAGATTTTCGTGGAAAGGGTATCGGAAATGATTTGTTTCACTCACTAGTATCCATAGCTAAGAAGTCGAATTGTGGACGAATGGAGTGGGTTTGCCTTAATTGGAATGAACCCGCAATTGAGTTTTATAAAAAGAAAAAAGCAGAGCCATTATCTGATTGGACAGTATTTCGATTAGATGAAATTGATTTTTAAGCAAAACAGTTGTTAAAACAGTTAACATTTGTTAAAATATATTGAGTTTTCAATAGGAGGAAATTAATTATGCCAGTAAAAGTTACTACAGACACATTTAAAAAAGAAGTATTAGAATCAGAAGTTCCAGTAATCGTAGATTTTTGGGCTCAATGGTGTAGACCATGTTTAATGTTAGCACCAGTACTAGAAGAATTAGAAAAAGATTTTGATGGAAAAGTGAAAATAGCTAAAGTAAACGTAGATGAAGAAGGATACCTAGCAAATCAATACCGTATTTCAAGCATACCTACAGTATTACTTTTTGAAAATGGAGAATTTAAAAACCAAGTTATAGGATTAATGAGAAAAGAAGATTTAGTAAAACGTTTAGGTCTTTAAAACATGTATGACGCAATAGTAATAGGTGGTGGGCCCTCTGGAGCTACCGCCGCTATTTATTTACAAAGGTTCAAAAAAAATGTCTTATTGATAATGAAAGATTCTGGAGCGCTTGGTAAAACCGCACATATAGATAATTATTATGGTTTTGTTGAAACAATAACAGGTCCAGAATTATTAGAACGAGGCATCAATCAAGCAAAAAGACTTGGCGTCGAAGTGATCGAAGATGAAGTGTTAAGCATTGATAGCTTTCCTGATTTCACCTTAAAAACAATTCATGGTGAATATAAAAGCAAAACTGTATTGCTTGCTACAGGGAGAAATCAAGTAAACCTTCGAGTAAAAGGATTCGATAATTTTATTGGTAAAGGAATTTCATACTGTGCAATTTGTGATGGATTTATTTATCGCAATAAAAAAATTGGATTAGTGGGTAATAAAGAATTTATGTTAGAGGAATTAGATATTCTTAAGAACTTTAGTGAAGATATTACAATATTTACAAACGGTATGACAATGGATGTGCCTGCTGATAAACCAGTGGTGTTAGACAAGATTAAAGAAATCAAAGGTGCAGAAACACTTAATAAAGTAGTCACAGAAAATGGGGAATATGATGTCGATGTATTGTTTATCGCAATTGGGTCACCGTCTGCTTCCGATTTTGCTTTAAGACTTGGAGCTTTTCTAGAAAATAACAATATTATTGTTGAGGAAAACTTCATGACTAATGTACCTGGGTTATTCGCTTCAGGAGACTGTATTGGTGGATTATTACAAATTGTAAAAGCAACAAGTGATGGTGCCCATGCAGCAATCGCAATCAATAAGTATCTTAAAAACAAATAAAGAAAAAAGTAGGTAAATTTTACCTACTTTTTTTTATCTTAAATCATAACAGCGATTTTATGATAAAATATTTATAAAAGAGTATTTAAAGAGGTGTTTATATGGAAAACTTAAGAGAACAAATTGATATTTTAGACGAAAGTATTCAAAACCTGTTTCTAGAAAGAATGCAAATCGTAAAAGGAGTTGCACTTTATAAAAAGGAAAACAATTTATCAGTCTATGATGAATCACGTGAGCTAGAAGTAATCCAAAAAAATGTTGGGCGAATCGATGAACCAGATTTAGTGGATTTATATGAAGAGTTTTATAAAAAAATATTAGAGGTCTCAAAAAAATATCAAGAAAGGATTATGGATAAATAATATGAGATTTATTGACTTAAGAAGCGATACAGTTACAAGACCAACACCACAGATGCGTAAAGCTATGTTTGACGCCCCTGTAGGGGATGATGTGTTTAGTGATGACCAATTAATGAATGATTTGGAAGATTTCGTAGCAAAGAAATTTGGCAAAGAAGCTGGCGTTTTTGTTCCTTCTGGAACATTCTCAAATCAACTTTCTTTGTTTACGCATTGTAACCAAGGGGATGAAGTGATTGTCGATCAAGACGCTCATATTGTTCAGCATGAATCTGGAGCATCTCCAATCATTTCAGCGGTTCAATTATTTACATTGGAAAGTAATCGAGGAATTTGGGATTTAAATAAATTAGAAAGAGTAATTAAGAAAAGAAGCATTTCTACTACCCAAACGAAATTAATATGTATAGAAAATGCTTATAATGGAAAAGTATTACCACTGGATTACATGGAGAAGGTTTTTAATATAGCAAAAAAACATAATTTAAATGTTCATCTTGACGGTGCAAGGATTTTTAATGCAGCAACCTCGTTACAGGTAGAGGTGAAGGATATTGCAAAATATTCTGATACGGTAAGTGTTTGCTTATCGAAAGCACTTGGATCGCCTTTAGGCACAATACTTGTTGGGCCAAAAGCATTTATAGATGAAGCAAGATTGAAACGGAAGATTATGGGTGGAGGAATGCGACAAATTGGAATTATTGCAGCCTGTGCAAAAATCTCAGTTCAAGAAATGTCTAAAAGACTCAATATTGATCATGAAAATGCTCGTTATATGGAATCTTTATTACAAGATATTCCAAATATAAAAATTGATTCATACCAAAGAGATATTAATATGGTATTCTTCGATATCGATGATGATAGAAAATATAAGTTGCATGAATTCTTATATGAACACGAAGTTAAAATATTGCCTTATGAAGGAGCATTTCGCTTTGTTACTCACTATGATTTAACTCGAGAAGACATCGATAAAGCAATTGCTTTAGTTAAGGAATATTTTTCATAAATATACATATATAAGATATTATATTTATACTTGGTATGTAATATACCATATGTTATAATATTGTTTGGATGAATTTTGATATGGAGGATACGGATGATTTTTCAAAAAACAAAAGGGATTCACATAGATGGTAGAAAAGGAATTTCAAAGAACTTGCCATTACAAGAATATTTTGATCCAGAATTTGTGTATATACATTTAGTGAAACCAATTGGACCTATAAAGAGTATTGTTGAAATTGGAGAAGAAGTGAAAATCGGCCAAACCATAGCTTTACGTGAAGGGTTCGGAGAAATGAATGTTCACTCATCAATTAGTGGGACAGTTACTGCTATCAAAAAAGTATGGCATGCTAGCGGAAAAATGGTTGAAGCTCTGGAAATTAAAAATGATTTTAAGAACACATTAGATGATTCTATTAAACCGAACAAAAATATAGCATCTCTTACTAGAGAAGAGCTCGTCAATATGATGAAAAATTCGGGGTTAGTAGGACTTGGTGGAGCTGGATTTCCAACGTATATAAAATATTTAACAAAAGTAAAAATAGACACCGTGATTGTAAATGCAGTTGAATGTGAACCATATTTAACATGCGATTATAGTTTCATTTTGTCGTATCCTGAAAAGCTGCTCAAAGGTTTATCATATATGATGAGAGCTGCGGATGCACAAAAAGGTGTAGTTGCATTTAAGAATTACAATCAAAAAATTCGTAAAGTTCTTGAAGAATTTTTACCGAAATACCCCAATATTAAATTATTCGAAGTGAAAGATGTATACCCAGCAGGCTGGGAAAAATACATTATTGAACGAGTAACAGGAAAAACATATAGTAGATTACCAAGTGAAATTGGTGTTATTGAAAACAATTCCACATCAGCGATTATCTTCTCTGATGTTGTTGAGCATAATATTCCATTAATTTCAAAGCCAATCACTATTACTGGAGAAGGAATTAAGAACCCAATGAATTTCTATGTTCCAGTTGGAACAAAGGTTTCAGAATTGGTTGAAAAGTGTGGTGGATATATAGAAGGATTGGATCCAAAAAATGCAAATTATATTGCCGGCGGACCAATGACTGGTAGGGCGATTTTAATTGATGATTTGATTGTTAGTGACTCGTTAGGTGGAGTTATTGTAAAACCTACGATTGATGGAAATCATCCAGAATGCTTAGGATGCGGTAAATGTTCTGATGTGTGCCCAGTTTATCTAACTCCAACTGAAATCAAAAAAGCTTTTGAAAATAAAGAAATCGACTTATTGAAGCAATTAAACGCAGATAAATGTGTTCAATGCGGTCTTTGTTCATATATCTGTCCATCTCATGTTGAGATTTCAGATTCAGTAGTAAGAGCAAAAGATTTGCTTAGAAAGGGAGGGAAATAATGGCTAGATTTGCAAATGGAAAAGCCCCTTTTCTAAGAATATCAGATACAAAAGAACATAGCACAAGCACAATAATGCGCGATTTCATGATTGGGTTATTCCCAGTTATATTGTTTGCTTGGTACAAAAACGGAATCTTAGTTTTTTCTCAAGGAAATGCTAACTTTTGGGAAATGTTATATCCATTATTCTTCATTATAATTGGTGGATTAAGCTCAGTATTTATGGAAGCAATTTTCTTCTTCTATACGAGCGAAAAAGACAGTAGAAAACCAAAATTAATTATGAAAAAATTATCAACATCTTATGGCTTGATACCAGGGATTATTTTGGCTTTAATGTTGCCAATGTATACGCCTATTTGGGTATTGATGTTTGGATGTTTTGTAGGAACAATCATTGGCAAAATGATATTTGGTGGATTTGGACATAATGTGTTTAATCCAGCATTATTAGGATATGCAGCAATCAAATTTGGTTTAATGGGCGTTATCAACGCTGCTGGTGGGTATTTTAATGCATCAGAAGTTTTAGTTGATGCTTATGCAGGCGCGACACCATTGGCTATGTTATCAGGAAATAGTTTATTATCATTTGACACTGTAGTTGCTCCATATGGAAATCTTTGGGATTTCTTCTTAGGTATGACTCCAGGTGGATTAGGAGAAACATCGTTTTTAATTATAATGATTAGTTTCATTTGGTTAACCGCTCGAAAAGTTATCAAATGGATTACTCCAGTTATATATGTTGGTGCAGTATTTATTCTATCTTGGATTGTTGGAGCTTTAAATGGTCAAACTGAAATTTGGTTCCCATTATATAGTATTTTTACAGGAGGGCTAATATTTGGGGCTGTCTTTATGGCAACCGAACCAGTAACGACACCAAAGAATCCATTAGGAAAAGTGGTGTTTGCTTTAATGCTTGCAGTACTTACTATCTTATTTAGATTCGTTGGTAACTTACCAGAAGGTGTTGGAACGTCGATTATAGTAATGAATATATTCGCAATGCCAATTGATAAATATACATCCATTATTAGGTCGAATAAATGGAAGAAACCAGCATATTTACAGATGGCTATCATATTTGGTATTTTGATAGTTTTGGGAGTATATGCTGTTTTAAAAGCAGGTAATATGTACAGTCTGTTTATTCCTATATTCCAAATAGGAGGTGTATTCTAATATGAAAAAATTATTTAAAAAACATGGATTTATCCTCATATTATGGTTGATTATTATTTTAATATTTGTATTTGGTGGAATGTATTCTAGGTATGTTAGTAATTCATTACAAGATGAATCGGTTCAATCACAAAATATTACTTTAGTAGTTCCTGATGCACATTCAGTTAGGGGAGGTAATTAATATGAATAAATTATCAGTAGTTTTATCTACTTACAATGAAGAAAAGA
>CAZUQS010000021.1:0-12607 GCA_964622615.1 uncultured Candidatus Izemoplasmatales bacterium
CACCAACAGTAACTATTAGCACTACAACAAGAGCAACAACTGTTATTATGATCCATTTTTTATTGATTCGTTTCAGTTTTTCCAACATGTAATGACCCCTTTCTCATTGATTAGATAAAAGGCAAGTCTATGAAAGATTCGAATATATAATTACTCTTATTAATCATAAAATAATTATGTACTTAGCTTCTAACTGACTTGCCTATTTTCTCATCTAATTACTAGTCGTCTTGTCCAATTGCACTTAATGCTTCATGTACTAATTGATTTAGTTTCGTTTCCCATTCAATAGCAAATACTTCTGGGGTAACCAAACCATCGCCAATTCTTGTAAAATAATCATTTTCATCATTTGAAACCCATGCCCAAAATGTTTTATAACCAGGAAGCCATTTATCCACATCTGGTTTTGAGTATTCAAGTAAATCTATGCTTTGTTGTAATCCTTCAATATAGAATGTGTAATCTTCTGCTGCTGCCCAAACTTCAGGATAATCAGCAATAGGATAACGATCTAAGAACAAATCTCCTCGATCTTCCATCAAATCAAGTCTAGTCAACCAACCTTCTTTTCCAAATGTCATCCACTTAGCTAGTAAGTATGCTTCTTTTGGATAATCAGTTTGTGATGATACACATGAATAATCCAGAATGGTTGGAGGAAATTGTCCAGCTGCCCCACCAGGGTACGGCCAGAATCCAACTTCGATATTGTTTTCTTCATACATAGAATCCACCATCCATAAATTCCATGATCCATCGATTTTCATTCCGATTAAACCATCAAACCATGGCCAGTCAACCCCAAGAGCACTGAGTTGCTCTGGTGTATAGTTACCTACTACGTCCTGAGCTCTTAAATCCAATTTTGCATTATATGCATCAATCCAAGCTTGGCTTGAAAAATTAAAGTTAGTTCCATCCCATGTTTGATATCCAACATCCACAAAATCTTGTGTAGGGAATGTTGCTTCAAAATCCAAATCTCCATACCAAGGATCAATACCAAACACACTGTCATTTAGACCAGATTGTCTGATTTCAATAGCCAAATCGATGAAATCATCATAATCCCAATCATATTCTGGTAATGGTATATTTAGATAATCAAATAAAGTTATATTAATATAAATACCTTTAATGAATTGAAAAGATGGAATTGCTAAACGCAATCCATTATAAACCGCTGTATCTTTAATATTTGGATAAATAAAATCTGTATCAGGATCCATATCGAAATATTCACTAACATCTAGCAACATTCCATTATTGATTCCTGTAGGTACATTATCAATTGCAAATACATCTGGTAAAATACCAGCTGCTTGAGCATTGATAAGATTTCCAGTAAATTCAGCTCCTGATCCAGTAATATCTTGTCTTAGTTCTACTTCAATGTTTGGGTATTTCAACATAAAGGAATTGACCAAAGCTTGATTCAATTCAATATTTCCCCAGTCAGCATAAGTAAGGACGATTTCATCTGTTGTTACACATGCTGGAGCAAATGGATCTGCTACACAAACATCAACTGGTTCGGTTGTAACTGTGGTAACTGTGCCAGCTGTTGTAGCTGCAGTTGTCCCTGCAGCTGTTGTAGCTGCTGTAGTACCTGATCCAGCTGTTGTAGCCGCGGTCGTAGCTGCCGTTGTAGCTGCTGTTGTAGCTGCTGTCGTGGCTGCTGTGGTACCTTTATCACAACTTACTAAAACTAATCCAAAAACACTGACAAGAGCTAAAATAATTATTTTTTTCATATTTTTTCTCCTTTTATTCTGTTAGGCAAGTATCCTTTAGAAACTACATCCCTAAAAGACCATCCTATATTTTTTTTTGTTGATTCTTCACTTAACTTATAATTCCAGAAAAACCAACCTTTTGTCATCTCAAATGTTGTTAATAAACTGTTGCCGATTGCCATATAAAAAGCATCTTTCCTGAAGTCATCTGTCAATTGTTGTAATGTGTTTTTGTGAATACCCAAAGACCATTCACCAACAACTACATCAATGTAATCAATAACCATCAACTCTTTATAACGCAAAATACTTGCTTTTTCAATAGCTTCAACAGGATTTCTTAGTGAATCATTTTTAGAAAACACTTGATACATATGTGTATCTAATATTATATTCTTAAATCCACTTTTTTTAAAGTAGTCTTTCCAAACATTTAAGCGAAAAGAATCATGAAAAACAATTACATACTCCTCGTTTAAGTATTTGCGTATAATATCATATGATTTCGTATAAAAATCTTTGATGATATCCAAATCTATAGTCCCATGAGGTTCATTCAAAACTTGAATTCCAACAAGACTTTTCTTGTGTTGATAAGTGTTCGTTAATCGATCAATGAAGTTCAATGTTTTTTGAACATTGTCACCTTTTGGCCAATCAATTATACCTGATAGACCACCATTATCAAATCTATTTTGACAACCAGGTGCAGCGTGAACATCTAACAATACTTTAATCCCATACTTATCAGCCCATTGAAACGCTAAATCTACATATTTGCGAGCACTTACATAAGGATATACATCTTCAAAAAGCCAATATCCTATCGGTAAACGTACTACATTTAATCCGTACTCACTCATCCATTTAAAATCTTCTTCTTTGATGAAGTTTTCTCGATGAGTTTCTAATATTTCATACTTAGAATCCCCTAATTGTAATAGGAGATTGTATTCATCTAATGCATCTGAATCTTTAAATAATTCAGGGGCTATCCATTTTTCTAAAACAAGCCAACCACCTAAATTAACACCTCGTATTTTTTTCATATTCCCTCCAGGGAGGAGGGTATAGGATGTCCTATACCCAAATGAGTTTCTTTATTTTAAACTTTTATTTATTAATTATTTTTGTTGTTACTAAATTATTCAACAGGAATTACGTATTCCCATCCTTCAATTACGAATGTTCCACTAAGTCCTGAACTTTCACTGAAAGCAATAATTAAGTTTAAGTCATTTCTTTGTGCTACTGTTAAACCTGATAAATCAAGTTCAACTTCTTGTGATGCTCCAGTTGCAACAAAATGCTTTTCAACATTTACTCCACCAGTAACTTCAATTTTCAATACATATAATTGATCAAGTTCTCCAGTGAATGTAAACACGATTGCTTCTTTTGTTCCATCAAAATCTACAACTGGTGATTGAATGTTATTATCCCACCAATTTGTAGGTGTGGAAGTATAGGTTGCTGTTACTTCTGTTTCTGTAACAACTACATCCATTCCAAATCCTGTCCATGTATCTGTAGGTTCTACTACAACTACTTCAACTGGATTGTAATTTACAAATACTTTGATATTATCAAGTGTAACTATTGCCGCTACAGAAGCAGCACTTATGTTACCTAATTCAAAGTCTAGTTTTCCAGTGGTTGCTGTTCCTTCATATGTAAATGTGAACATATAAGTATCCATTTCAGTAGTAAGTGAGAATGTTTTTCTTGTTTCACCACTAGCAATTAATACTGCACTAATGTCTCTAGCAACTGATGCTTTTGCATCAAATATGATTGTGTATGTTTTTCCTGGAACTAGAACTAATCCATTTTGGAATAATTGATTATCCCAGAAATCTCCTCCAGCCGCAGTTACATCAAGTACTAATTCGCCACCAACAACATTCATTGTCATTCCAGCATCTCCATCAGACCATGTTCCCCAACCACCAACAACTTGGTCGAAGTCACCATTAACAATGTCTACAATTGCTGCAGTGTCATCTTCTAAAACTACATTATCAATTGTAACTAATGTCGGTAATGAAAGAGCACTTATATTACCTAATTCAAAGTCTATTTTTCCAGTAGTTGCAGTTCCTGTGTATGTAAATGTATAGGTATATGTAGCCATTTCTGTAGTTAGAGCGAATGTTTTTCTATATTCAGCCCCAGCAATAAGAACTACACTAATATCCCTTACAATATCAGATTTAGCATCAAATGAGATTGTGTATTCTGTATCTGGAACTAAAACTAATCCATTTTGGAATAATTGGTTATCCCAGAAGTCTCCACCAGTAGCAGTAACATTAAGTTGCATTTCGCCATCAACAACATTCATTGTCATTCCAGCATCTCCATCAGACCATGTTCCCCAACCATTATCAGAGAAATCTCCATTTTCAACTACCATATCTTGTTCTAATACAGATAGCATAACATCATCAAGCGTAATAACACTAGCTGCATATGCTGGTGTATTTCCTAATAAGAAAATAACTTTACCATCTTGAGTAGTTGCTTCTTCATATGTAAATATTAAATCAAATGTTTGAGCTGTATCTGTTAAATCAAATTTACCTTCGTATTTGTCATTAACAACATCTACCCAAATATCTCTATCTGCTGTTGAACTAGCAGTAAATGATAATTTATAAGTTTCACCTTGTACAAGTTCAAATCCTCTTTGTTTAAATTGTAGTCCCCAGAATGCTCCACCAGGTGCAGTAATGTCGATTTCTAAAGCTCCACCAACAATTGCATAAGCCGCAGCTGCGCCTTCCCAATCTGCAAACCAACTATACCAGATGTCTGGAGCTGTAATATCTACATCGTTAGTGTCTTGAACTTCAGCAGCGATAACCGTTGTCGTATCAAAACCACCATCAATAATTCCATTTGTATCATTGAATATCATACTTACAACTGAAATGGTCCTAGTTTCAACAGTTTCATTACCTGCTGCATCAGCAACGGTATATGTTAATACATATTCCCCAGGAGTGTTAACATCAACACTACCAGTTACATTTGCAAGAGTTAAAACGATTTCTTGATCAACAATATCAAATGCAGTTACACCAGTAAGCGGATTAAATTCTGACCCACCTTCAATGGTTGCATCATCAACACCAGTAAGTATCGGTGCAGCTGTGTCAGGATCTGCTACAGATACTTCAACAGCGATATTATCATAATACATCATTGTATTTAAATTAGCTGCTACTACGTTTTCCGCAACAGCTCCGTGTTCAAATGTCAAATATCCATTGTCATTTGTATCTAAATGCATAGTAAATTTAAATGAATATGTTGCCCAATCTGTTGTAATATCAAATACTTCGCGTTGTCCTTCTTTAAAGTCAGTATACCAAGGAGCGCCTGCTAATATTTCTCCAAATTGTACTTTAATTGTTCTTGCAGCATCAGCTTTTGCGTCGAACGTAACTTCATAAGTAACATCTTTTTCAATAGTCATTGGACTACTTTCTAGACGAGGTTCAAATTCAGACCAACCTGCAGCGGATACATTAAATTGTAAAACACCGTCTACAACTGCTTCTTCTGAAAATCCACCTTCATTACCGTTTGTAGTATTCCATAAAGCCCAGCCTAAGCTAAAATCTCCATTTTGTACCATTTCATCACCAATTAAACTTGGATCAACTTCAACAGTAACATATCTAGATTCTTCAGTTTTATTTCCTGCAGCGTCAGTAACGCTGTATTTCAAGAAATAAACACCAGTACTTGTAACATCAACTGTACCAATATATGTGATTGAACTTGTCAAATCTCCATCCACATTATCCAGCGCAGTAACACCTGCAAGATATACAAATGGAACATCCAAATATATTGTTAAGTCATCAGCACCGCTGATAACTGGTGCAGCTGTGTCAGCCGCTGTTGTAGCAACTGTCGTAGCTGCCGTTGTAGCTGCCGTTGTTGCTGCTGTTGTAGCAACTGTTGTAGCAACTGTTGTTGCAGCCGTCGTAGCTGCTGTTGTTGCTGCTGTTGTTGCTGCTGTTGTTGCAGCCGTCGTAGCTGCTGTTGTTGCTGCAGTCGTTGCAGCCGTGGTTGTAGTTGTTGTTGTAGCGCCACCGAATAAATCACAGCTAACAAAAACAAAACTAAAAACCGTTAATAAAGCAATCAAAATTCCTTTTTTCATAATTTCCTCCTATTTATTTTTTATATATATTTTTATTTCCTTATAAAAGCCTTCTCTAATCTTTATTGCATGATTCTCTGTAACGTAGTCTTGATAGAATACTTCTTTTACATCCTTGTTAATCAATTCTATCTTTGTCACGGCACAACTAGCAAAGGTGTCAAATGGTTCTTCGCTTATATAAGTGATATAACTATTTTTCAAAAAGCGGAAGCTAAATGTAACATCATCCTTGAAGAATGATTTTTCGATTTTTGGTTGTACATTGAAAATTAACTTGCCATCTTTTAGTTTAAATGGATTTCCACCAGTCATCATAATCGTCCAAATATCCAATACTTCAATCGTTGAACCACTTAATCTTGGTAAAAATCCCTTCCCATGTAATTGGGGGTTCGGATTGTTCGTTGGTGCAATAAAACTCGAATTCTCTAATGTATTTCTTTTGTATACATTCGGATCCATAAAACAAACAAAGTTGTGTTGTAATTCCTCATAAAACTCTGTATACAAACCAGCTTTCAATAAGCCATACAAATACTTATAGACCATATGTAAGAAATCACTCTCACGTTCTAACCAACCTTCAGTAAATGCTCGAATTCTACCTATTTCATACTGTTCTGCTTCTAGTTTGCCACTTGTTTTATAAATCTTCAGTTTCTCATCGTAGATGTCGCTACGCTTAATAGCGCGGTACATATCTCTTAGTTTCTCCTTATCAAAACCAATTTTCATCAACCTTGCTGGAGCTTCCAAGAAATTTGGTAAGAACCGTTTCTTGTAGTCAAGTGGTTCTACCAATGGTAATCCATAATTTCCAATAACTGGTTTACCACCTTCTAAGACGTTATTGTAGTTCGTAACACTATAGGTTATAAATGTTGGAATGATTTGATCATTTCCAGCATATAATCCTTCTAATTTTGAAAGAATGCTGTTATCAAGACTCGATAAATAATTCTTTAAATCTAAATAATTAACTTTGATGAAGTCTCCGCTTAGTCCAAATCGAACCGATTCTCGGTAACCTTCTCTCAACTCTACTCTTTCATGATAAGAATTGTAATTCACCAATCCTTGAAATAACTCAAACACTTCTTTAGGTAATGTAATTTCCTCATCGATAAAGTGTGAATTCAAATAATGTACAATTCGCTTTAATTCAATGGTTTCACTTACTCCAGATCCAAATAAACCTGGCAATCCATTCATTGCGTCATTCCATCCTGGTTTATTCGCTTCCATTTCGATACCCAATTCTTCACTATCTAGCAAGGAATGCTTCGTTAAAACCAGTATCAGCAATTTCGTAAACAGATTAGTTTTATAGACCCCACCATTGGCTTGTACCCAATTGCTTCCATATGGGTTTAAGTGAAGTGCAGCTATCTTTTCGTCATCTCTATGAAGTAAACTACCATATTGTCTGATAAGTCCTTTTGAGTTTATTACTGATTTTTGATTCTTCTTTAATACAGAAACAGGCGATTCAAATGTTAGTATATCTTCTTCTTGGAACAATACCTCTTTCATTTTATCGGGATAGATCGATTCGTAACTTTCTACAATATCAAGGATATATGTAAAATGATCCACCCAGTATCCTTCTCCAAAGGCTGATTCAATATTTGCCTTTGAATGATTGATAATCGCTTCTAAGTATTCTTCTTCTGATACTTTTGATTCAATATTATTATTTGCAACATAATTTACCAGTCCACCTGGAGAGAATCGACAACTCAAGAAATCGAACACAAGTGATTTTTTAGATGAAAAATATGTATCAACAAGTGTTTGCCTTGTTTTATCATCCACAATTTCATAGGTCATCCCATTTATCGTTAATGGATTGTAACCATCCAATTGAATTAAGGATGCAAAATGTTTCACATTGTGACTCTTTAGTTCCGGATGAATGAAACTATCCATTCTTCGGTTTTGACAGACATCGCGGAAATTTCCTCCACCTTGAGAATAAAACTCCGGTGCTAGACTGAAGAAATTATAGTCTCTTTCCAAATCTCCATGTCTTCTTGAATAAAGATGATATATTGAATTTCCTATCTTATATGGATATCCACCGCGCAATAAATTATCTAAATAACTTTGTTTGATATATTCGTTAAAGATATTAGAACCAGTTTGTGTATCGACTTCATCTACAATATCTTCAATAATTTTTTTCGCTTCGATTTCTTTATTAACAATGTACTCCGAATTTGATGCTCGCTGAATAAATTGATTTAAAAATGTTTTATTATGCGTATAACCAGAAACAATATCTATATGAACAGACGTATCGCTTTCTAGTGTTCCTTCATACGGAATAAATCCACAAGGAATCTGATTAACAGTAACTTGATGAGATTCTACTAAATCAAGTAATGATTTTTCTTTAAAGTTTACGGCAGTACGCTTTGAGTTATCATATCCAAACACAATTCCTTGATCAACAATTGGTTTTACAAGCTTGTTGTTAACAATCCCAAACAAGTAATTTCCACTCTCAATCTCTTTGACTTCGCTTTGATCACCTGTTGAAGATCTTAAACTGTAAAATGCATAACGATGTTCTAATTCTTCCACATCCATCCAACTACATAATAGATTCGACATGGCTTTGAAATTATCATTTTTTACCCCAGAAGGTAGAATTTCTGCAATTCCGTCCAATACTTCTATAGATACTGGGTTCTTTGAAATGTTTTTAATCTCTACTCTTCTAATCAAAGCTCCTATATTTTCGTTTGGTAAACCAAAATATTTCACTTTGATCTTTACACCTAAATCATCATTCGTTTCTTCTATAAAAAACGATGCGCGTTCAATCGACATTTGGTGATGATATCCATTGCTTGGTAAGAATGGCTCATAATATACCCCATTTACTTTCATAAATGTTCGAAATCCAATTTGCCCAACTGATTCATATGCTTTATTTGCTGGTGTAAATTCCATAATTGGGTGGTTTTTATCTTGTAATCCATAACCGCTTATCCCTTGCCCTCGATTTACATAAAACGTCCACAATGGAATTCCCTTTTTACCAGCTAAGCCTGGTAAGAAATTGGAAAAAGTTGATTTTTGTAAATAGTTTTCAATGATAAATTGATTACCATCAAAGTAGTAATCCTTCATACAATCAACTCCTTTCGATTAATGTTGATATGCTCCTAGGTAAAATTTCAACAATCTGTTCTTGTTTTCCTAACTGTAGTTTTACCTTTAATCGTTCTTCTGTTTCATTTAATACGATTAATATTACTTCGTTATTTGGAGATAAAAAAGCAACGTGTTTTAATTCTTTATGGTTTGACTCCGATAAAATTCTTTTAGAACCTGGCACAATATATTTTGAAAAATGACCAATATAGTAATATGAGCTATTGTAGTTCAACTCTTGCTTCAACGTATCTGTAATAATTGGAGCGTCACAGAAATTCCCTACATGATTTGGTCCACCCATCTCATTCAAGGTAATATTCCAATCAATGTATCCTTCGCAATAATTGCGAAAATCGCCAATCATATTTCTAGCGTATCTCTCTCCAGTAGTCCAATCATTTAGATGGACACCGCCTTCGATACATCCTTCAGTAAACAATAGATGCTTATCAGGATGAAGCGTATGTAGTTTCGATAGATTCTCAAATTCTTCACTTACATACCAATGAACACCAGTTCCCCAAACATAATCTCTAGTATCTTCATCACTTAAAACAGCATTTCCTCGTTCTACTAAAATATCTCGGTTATGATCCCAAATAATAATCTTAACTTCTGGATGTGCTTTTTGTAGCGTTGGTCCTAAATAATGTTTGATAAAATCTCTTTCTGCTTCTGCAGAATATATACAAGAATCCCAAACTTGAACAGCTGCTGGTTCGTTTTGAACTGAAACATAGTCAATTTGCAATCCTAACTTTTTAAACTCATCAATGAACTTCACATAATAATTAGCCCATACTTGATAATACTTTGGTAGTAAAACACCACCGTGATTCATTTCGTTGTTACTCTTCATCCACGCAGGAGGACTCCAAGGTGATGCCATAAGAGAAATTTTATGACCTGCAATCTTTTCAGCATCTTTAATGAGTGGAACTACGTACTGTAATTCCCGGTCAATATTGAATGATTCAAGGTCCACATCAAAGTCATTTACATAGGTATAATTTTCCAAACAAAAATCACAACTGTTGATATGCACTCTGCCAATTGTGTAATTTAGACCTTCTGATTTGTTGTAATAGGACTGTAAGACTTCTTCACGTAAATTCGTTGTTACTTGACTCAAAGTATAAGCCGCGGCTTCCGTGAAAGCGCCCCCAAAACCAATTATATTTTGAAAGGTTTTTTCTTTATTAAGTTGTATTGTTGTATCGAAAAAATCTGCCTGGTTGTCATCGAGTTCGTGCTTAGAACCTCTATATTTTGAAGTTATATAGTGCGAAAACATCAATACAGTTCTCCAATCTAATACGTTTTCGTTAGTTACTAAAACGTTTTCGTAAACAGTATATCATAGATGAAAGCGTTTTTCTAGTATTTTTATTGTTTTTTTTATTTTTTTCCTTTTCATAAAAAAAGGCCCCTAAAAATCAGAGGCTTTTATTGTCTTTTTCGTTTATTGAAGTGCTTGTTCAATTGCAAGCAAAATTACTTTTGAACTATAGGTAGCTCCAGCAATGGAATCAACCAGTAAAGACTGTGAATTAATCACCGAATCAACAATGATTTCTGCCCCTTGGCCTTGCCCGCTCTTATGTTCGACTATCGTGATTGCTATTATTTCATGTTGGCTTACTTCTACTGTTACAATAGCGGAAATAATTGTCGTTTTATATTCTCCATAATAAATACCATCATCGAGGGTTGCTAAATCAATTTCTTCTATTGAAATGTAGCTTAAACCATCCAATTCATCATTAATTTGAATCACAAAATAGGTTATTAGTGCACCTAGAAGGACTACGACTACAAATGAAATCAGACCAATTTTCTTTAATTTACTCATTTATATCACCGGAATGATTATAGTATAAATTGATTCTTTATACAACATCATCTGAACAATATGTTCTTACTAATCGGACAGTGACTGAGCATTATGTCGATTTGCTAAGTCGAGATTTTTGATCCAATGACCTTTTTTGTATCTTGATAACGCAAATCCCATCTTTGGAATCTCTAATAACTGAACAATTAAAAACAACGTGATTGTAGGTAAATCTGTAAGCCTTGATAGTAAAAATACAGTTGGCACCTGGACTACCCACATATATCCAGAATCCATTACAAATGTAGATTTTGTATCTCCACCCGATCGGATTGTAAAGTACATAGAAAAATTAAAAGCAATCACTGGAATAATAAGTGCATTGACTCGAATATTGAATTTCGCAATTTGGATTGCTTCTTCTGATATATCATATATACCTAATATGAAGAAACTCAAACCAAATAAAATCATACCCATAAACACTGAAAATACAATGGAAGCAAAAATTAGTTTTTTGGAATTTTCTTTGGCTAACTGTAATTTGTTTTCACCCAAGGTATTCCCTACCATAACCGCTATACCAGTGGATATACCTCCAAATATAACAAAAACCAATTGCGAGATAGCACTCGTAGCACTCACAGCGGATAATGAAGCATCTCCTCGAGTTGAATATGCTTCAAAGAATACCGTTTGGCCAGTAGACCATAACACTTCATTTAGCATCAAAGGAATTGCCATTATAATAATTGCTTTCAATACAAAACGTTCAATCTTAAACAAATCTTTTAAACTTGATCTAAAACATTCTCCCCGTTTGTATAGCAAGAGAATTAACAAACCAAACTCAATAAATCTAGCAATCAATGTTGCGATTGCTGCTCCTTCTACTCCTAATTTAGGAAACCCTAAACTACCAAAAATTAGTAAGTAGTTTATGAAGGTATTGGTCAAAATTGCAACAATAGAAATACGTAACAATGGTTTCGTAATTCCTGTTTCTCGAAACGTAGAAGATATTGCTACGGATACCGCCCATGGAAAGGCACTCCACTTAACAATATTTAAGTATTTTAAACCATCTCGAATCGTAATTGGATTTTCAGTAAATATACCAATCAGTTTCTCTCCAAAAATAGTCAGCACAATAAAAGCAATCAATGCGATTAATAGTGCTATGATAACTTTAAAACGGAAGGTTTGTTTTAGTTTTTCAAACTGTTTCGCACCAAAGTACTGTGCGGAAAATACCCCAGCACCTCCCACTGCTCCAAATATGACTAAAATAACGATGAAATACAGCTGGTTAACAGAGGAAACGGATCCCAAGGCAATATCACCTAAAGACCCAACCATGATATTATCAACCAATTGCAATGAAGACGTAATCAGTTGTTGAACCACTATCGGAAGTGACACCATTATTAACTTTTTATAAAACGATTTATCTCCGATTAAGTTTTTCATAATTACCCTCTACCTTGCAGATTATTATTATAATATAAACCTACCATATAAGCAAACAAAAAAAGAAAAAAGCACAACTAAATGTGCTTATTTAGGAAATCCTTTTTCGCCCTTCTCCCAATAGTTGGACACCAACTTAATGTTTAGTCCTTTACTTGATAAAAATTTAAAAAATGTTTCTTCCAAATTCGTATTAATTATGGACCTTGAAAATACGAT
>CAZUQS010000022.1:0-12455 GCA_964622615.1 uncultured Candidatus Izemoplasmatales bacterium
GATTCACCAAAAAATGTGATTTTAAGATTATGGCCTATTGTATTCATGCTAAACTCCTTTATATATTTCTTTTTGGATATATGCTTCTCCAATTTTATCAACTAGAATCATATTTAAAAAATCTTTTGTGTTCTTTTTGTCTTTTTTTATATAAGGTAAAACTTTTTCATCATTAATCGGTTCATCTACGGGTAAATTATATTTGTTTAATACACGAATTAGCATATCTCTTACTTTGTCTTTCTTGCAAGCTTTCAACATCCCAAGAGCCACAGCTTCACCATGTAAATACTTATTGAATTTAAAATATGCTTCATATGCATGGCCATAAGTATGACCAAAATTTAGAATTTGTCTTATTGAATTGTCATATTCATCATTTTCAACATAATACTGTTTAATTTGTAATGAATGATATATGAAATGTTCTAGGTTTTTATGAACGTCCTGATTTAGTATTTCTTCAAAAAAAGACTTAGAGTGAATCATTCCATATTTAATCATTTCTCCCATTCCATTATTAAAATGTCGGATTGGCAGTGTTTCTAAAGTGCGTGGATCGATTAATACTTTTAAAGGTGGATAAAAACTTCCAATCGAGTTTTTTGCAGCATCGGTGTTGATAGCAACTTTACCCCCAACAGATGAATCTATTTGAGCCAACAAAGAAGTTGGTATTTGAATGTAATCAATACCCCTCAAATATGTAGAAGCAACAAACCCCGCAAGGTCTCCAGTAACTCCACCACCAAGAGCTATAATACAAGCATCTCTTTTTATCTCATTTTTCTGCAATATTGTTATTATTCTTTGGTATTCAAAAAAAGACTTAGAGTTTTCTCCTGAAGGAAATCTAATTAGAAGATTATTACTTTTTGTTGCAGTTTCTACAAGATCGATATACTTATTAGGAATTATATCATCCGATATGATAACATAAAATCTATCTGCTTCTAAATAGTCATTTAAGTTTTCTAAGAGATTATCTTTAATTAAAATTTGGTAATTTCTTTGCTGTGATTTAATATTTATTGTTTTCATTTTTACTCCTAACTTCTGAAGTGAATTTTTACTCCTAGAGACTGCAAATCTTTATAAAAATTTGGATACGATTTATTGATTGCTTCAGCATTATTTATTGTCACTTTTGAATCAGCAACCGTAGCTGCGATAGCGGCTGCCATAGCAATTCGATGATCATTATAAGAATCAACCTCACAACCTGTTAAATTATTTGGGCCAAATATTTCTAAAAAATCTATTCCCATATTTACATTGACACCAAAATTTTTTAACATATTATATGTTGATAACAATCTATTTGATTCTTTAATTATTAACCTTTTGGCGTTCAAAATCTCTGTTTTTTCTGTTGATAATGCGCCTAACACTCCTAAAATCGGAGCGAGATCAGGATATTGACCGATATCAATAGCGATTCCTTTGGTTTTGGAATGACTGAAAACCGCTGTATTTAGTTCTTTAGATATGTAGCCTCCCATGTCCTGAATTATGTCAAAAATATACTTATCAGGCTGTAAAGAGTCAAAACTAATATTCGCTATCTTGATTGAATTATTGATGGTTCCAAGCACAGCATAGAATGCTAACTGAGAGAAGTCAATTTCGGTGTTAATTTCAGTAGATTTATAAGTTTGATTTCCTTTTATTGAAAATACGTTTTCTGAAGTTGTAATAATAATCGAGAACAATTTTAAAACAGAAATAGTAAGAGCGACGTAATTTGCTGATTCCAAATTCCCAGTAATTTCAATAGTAGAGTCTCCATCTAATGTAGGCAATATGAACATTAAACCTGAGATGAATTGTGAACTTATATCCCCTCTAATTCGGAAATTTCCTGACTTAATTTTACCCTGTGTGATAATAGATAAATCTGTTTTTTCATACTTTAGATTTTGACTTTTAAAAATATCTTCATAAATGGTCATTGGACGTTTTAATAAACCGGATTTTCCCTTAAAATGGACCTTATTAGAATTTGATAATACTGGTATCAAAAACCGCAAAGTAGACCCGGATTCATTGCAATCAACCTCTAAATTATGTTTGAAATCACCTAGCCCTTTTGACTGAATTACTAGGTAGTTTGGTTCGGTTCTAATATCTACCCCTATAGACTTAAAAGCATTGATGGTAGCTAGTACATCTTCACTGTAAACTACATTATTGATTCGAGAGGTTCCTTTTGACAATGCTGCAGAAATTATAGATCTATGTAACATTGATTTTGATGCGGGTGGGGTAATGGTACCGGAAACTACTGAAGGAAAGACATCAATTTTCATCGTTTTCACCTTGCTCTATTTTCGATCTAATTTTAGTTGATTTTATCATTAGATTTGATAGTTTTTCACTGTTACCTGAGGCGATAGCTTTCTTAAACTTATTAAGCTCTATTTCAAAGGAATCTATCATTTGTAGTAAGGAGTCCTTATTTCCAACAAATAGTTGTGGCCAGAGTCGCTCATTTATCATTGAAATACGGGTTAGGTCCCGGTATGAATCACCTATGAATTTTCTGGTTTCTAAATCTGTTGAAAGTGAGTTAACTAGCGATATACTCAAAACATGAGTTAGTTGAGAAGTGTAAGCAATTATACGATCATGCTCATCTGGAGAAATCATAGAAACATTTAAAAATCCCATCTCTTTTGCTAATTTTTTTGCGAGGTTTAAATTTGATTTTTTGTTTTCTTCAACCGGGGTGATTACGTAGTTAGCATTCTTAAAAATATTTGCATTTGAATGAACAACTCCGACTTTTTCGCTACCCGCAATTGGGTGGGTATATATAATGTCTACATTTTGTAGATTTAACTTCCTGATTTCTTTTATAATATGATTTTTTATACCTGAAATTTCAATAATAACGCTATTATTAGGGATTGATGACTTATTTTGAAAAATGAAATTTACTATGCTTGTAGGATACAAACACAAATATACAACATCGTTGTCTCTAAAGAAATCAGCGATATTGTGATAAGATTTATCAATTATGTTGTGTTCTAATGCATAAGTTAATGTTTCCTTAGATATGTCAAAAGCAGATATGTTATGGGAGTTTTTTAATGATTTTGCTATGGTTCCGCCTATTAGACCTAATCCTACTATACCAACGTTCATATTTCACCTCTAAAATTGTTGAATACATTGTATCATAAATTTTGCAAATTTGATAATACAATAGACAATTAACACCATATCATATAATATAGCTTTTGATAACTTTATTGATTTATATATTTGTGTTATAATTATTCAAGAGGTGAATGGATAAATGTATAAAGAAATTGGTGTTTTTGATTATAGTAATAAAGTGTTAGAAAAGATGGTGCCTGGGAATTTCTTAACAACCAAAAAAGAGGATGTAATTAATACTATGATTATTGGTTGGGGAGGCGTTATGGTTGTTTGGGGTAGACCGATGTTTTTAGTGTTAGTAAGAGACTCTAGAGCAACATATGATTTAATTGAATCTAGTATGGAATTTACTGTAAGTATTCCTTTAAAAAATGATATGAAAAAAGCAATTGGAATTTGTGGAACGAAATCATTAAGAGATTTCAATAAATTTGAATATTGTAATTTAACACCAGTGAAGGGGAGAGAAGTTGAAACCCCAATTATCGGAGAAGCCGAGTTGCATTATGAGTGTAAGGTTATGTATAAACAAACTTTAGATCAATCTGTAGTACCTCAAATTGTTAAAGATCGCTACTATAATAAAACTGCAAATCACACCGTTTATTATGGTGAAATTTTAGATCAATATCTATATGAAAAGGAATAATAATATGGCAATTATATTAGATGGAAAACAGTTATCTCTTAAAATAAGAGAAATCATTAAATGTGAGACAACAAATTTAGTGGAGAAATATAAAAAGCAACCTCACCTGGTTGTTATTTTAGTTGGAGAAGATCCTGCTAGCCAATCTTATGTTCGGTCGAAAGAAAGAGCGTGTAAAAAAGCCGGTCTTAAGTCAACAATAGTTCGCGCCAGTGAAGATATTACTGAAGAGGAATTAATACACTTAATCAAAGGATTAAACAACGATGATACAGTTCATGGGATTTTATTACAATTACCGATTCCAAAGCATCTTAACGAAGATAAGATTCTAAATTTAATAGATGCATCGAAAGATGTTGATGGATTTCATAACGAAAACATTGCAAAATTAAACAAGGGACAAGATTCTTTAGTTCCATGTACTCCATTAGGTATTACTAAGATTTTTGAGGAATATAATATTGATACAGTCGGAAAACACTGTGTAATTATAGGAAGAAGTCAAATTGTTGGAAAACCAATGGCTGCATTGATGTTAAAACGTAATTCTACTGTAACAATTTGTCACTCAAAGACAAAAAATATAAAAGACATTTCAAAACAAGCAGATATATTGATTGTTGCGATCGGAAGAGCTGAAATGGTAGATTCTTCTTACATTAAACCAGGAGCGGTTGTAGTTGATGTGGGAATTAATCGTGTTGATGGTAAATTAACTGGAGATGTTCTATTTGAAGATGCAAGTACTATCGCTGGTTATATTACTCCAGTTCCTGGAGGCGTAGGGCCAATGACAATTGCATGTTTGCTTGAAAATACACTAAAATGTTTTATGGGAATTGAAGGAAATATAGTATGATTGATCGATACTCCCGTAAAGAGATGAAAGATCTTTGGGGTGACAAATCTAAATTTGATGCTTTTTTAAAAATAGAAATATTAAATGCAGAAGCATTACACAAATTAGGAGTCGTGAATGATTCAGAATTAAAATCAATCCAAGAAAACGCTAGCTATGATATAAATGATGTAATTCAATTTGAGAAAGAATTGAAACATGATGTAATATCGTTCACAAGAGCTGTGTCTCTGTCGTTAGGACAAGAACGAAGATTTATACATTACGGTTTAACTTCTACTGATGTTGTAGATACCGCATATGGAATGTTGATACAAAAAGCAAATGCAATCATCAAGCAGGGTGTTATAGCATTTTTAGAGGTGTTAAAAGAAAAAGCGTTTGAATACAAAGATACGTTCTGTATTGGAAGAACACATGGTATTCATGCAGATATTACAATATTTGGATTAAAATTCGCATTGTATTACGATGAATTAAATAGAAATTATCAAAGGTTCTTAAATGCAGCTACCGAAATAGAAGTTGGTAAAATAAGTGGAGCAGTTGGGAACTATGCATTTATTAACCCTGAAATTGAACAGTATATTATAGAACATTTAGGATTAAATAGAGTCAATATATCTACGCAAACATTACAACGAGACCGACATGCTAACTATGTAAGTTCCCTGGTGCTTTTAGGGTCAACATTAGAAAAATTAGCGTTAGAAATAAGACATTTACAAAGAACAGAAGTCAACGAAGTGAAAGAACCATTTTCGAAAAGTCAAAAAGGCTCATCTGCGATGCCTCACAAGAGAAATCCGATTGTAAGTGAAAATATATGTGGATTGATGAGAGTTTTAAGAGGATATTTGGTTCCCGCATTTGAAAATATAGCGTTATGGCATGAAAGAGATATTTCTCATTCATCAGTTGAAAGGATAATAATTCCTGATGCAACAACTTTGATAGATTATATGTTCCATCGATACATTGATGTAATTAAAAATTTACAAGTTTATCCAGAAAACATGATAAAAAACATTTACTTAACAAAAGGTATAATATTTTCTCAAAGAATTCTTACTTCTTTGATAGATAAAGGTTTATCTAGAGAGCAAGCGTATGACATTATTCAACCATTGGCTATTTACGCATATGATTCAGATAAAGACTTTAAACATTTGATTATGAATGATTTAAATATGAATACAATGTATTCTGAGGAAGAATTGAGTGATATGTTTAACCTTGATTTTTATAAGAGGAATATAGATTATATTTATAATAATGTTTTTAAAGAATAGGAAAAAGCGAGATGAATCAATTAAAGAAATATTTATTACTAATATCTTTAATTTTTGCTACTGTTAGTAGCGCTTTTTACTATGTTGTAAATGCTGATGCAATCAAAATAAGTTTAATTGCAGCTCATAGCAATGTAGAGAATATCATTTTAACTCAAGATAACTCTCCTGTTATAGATCCGTATTATGAAGATGCTTCATACCTAGCTTTTTTGAATTTAATTAATGGGCTTGGTGGTGTAGCAGGGATACAGATAGTTATAGATGATCCTTTAGCTATACAAATTGATGTGGATAATTTGACAGGCAATATTAACGATGCGATAGCGGGATTAATTCTCGATGATACCTATCTTTCAACACTTGCTAATTACTCTGTTGCTAATGCAATCAATTTAACAACCTATACTTCTGATTCTCAAATCCTTTATCACGCCGAGTTAGAAAGAATAAAAGATATTTTAGATAACCCCACAGCTGGCGAAACAGCAATATTAGCTTTAAATGGTGATATAGATGCCGCAGATAGCATTTTGGTGTTAAGGGGAGATAAGACAGCTATCATAGATAAGAAAGCGCAAATAGAGTTGATTTACGGCGCAGATGGATCAAATTATATTCCGAGTACATTTAATGCTTTTAAAGCTTTTTATGACAATCTTGATACCGTTTTATTAAATGATTTAGGTTTGACGCTACAAGGAGTGCTTGATAACATCGATGCTTTAGTTGGAGATGTTACACAAGTTGAGATTCGTTTAGATGAAACATTGAGCTTTTTAGTCCCTATACCCAATAAACAAAATCTTATCGATGATTACAATATAGCTATCAATATTGATAACACATTGTATACATCCTCTTCTTATACTGCTTTTACAGCGGGTTTAGTAGAAATCAAAAACATAATTGATGATGTAGAATCTACGGAAGTTGTTGTTAACCAAGCTTTGATTGATTTAACTGATTTATATGATATCTTAGTTGATATAGCTGATACTACAAGTTTGCTTAGCGCATACAATGCTGCTCTCACTCAAGATTTAAGTGTATATACCCCTAATTCAATCTCACTTTATCAAAATGAATTGACCCGGATCAATGATCTTATAAATTCAGATGATACAGACCAAAACACTGCAAATCAAGCCTTAACGGACTTAAATAGTGCAGCAAATTTATTAATTCTACAAGCAGATAGATCTGAGTTAGAAATTATGAATGAATTGCTTATAATAGCATATTACGAAGAAAGAAGTCTATATACCACATCTTCATATGAGCTTTTTAAAATAGCTGTTATGTCTTTTGGATCCTATTTGTATGTGAATTCGGTAATTAATAATGATAATGTTACTCAGACAGCTGTGGATAATCTAGAAATTCAAATAGACACCGCGCTTAATTTATTAGTTAGTTTAGAAAGTAATAGTGAGTTGATAGCTGTTTATCAACAATTATTAAATAGAGATTTTACAGAATATACTATAAATTCTAAAGACGAATACAATCTTGAATTAAGTAGATTATATGATTTGATGCGGAGTAAAGAGTTAGATACTGTTCTATATAACCAAATAACTGTTGATTTATTAAATGTTCCAGATTTGTTAGTTGAACTTCCAGATTATTCAATGTTACAAATTACGTATAATAATACTTCAATTTATCGAGAAGAAGATTATTCGATAAGTTCTTATGCAGTGTTATCACAAGCAAAAGCGAGTGCACTATATACGTTGTCAAATCTTAATGCGACTCAAGAGGAAGTAGACTCAGTCAATCAACAATTAATACGCGCAATGCAAAATCTACAACAAAAGCAAGAAATTATATATATTGTTGAAAACGATAAATTAGATATAAAACCGTATATTACATTAGGCGAAAACACAATTTTCGGTTATTCAGTTGAAAACAGCGATGTGCTATCTATCGATGGCCAAGGAATCATTCAAGGATTGCAATATGGCCAAACAAAGGTTCGTATATTATTAAGCAATGGAGCTACTGAGGTGCTTGATGTCTTTGTAAAGGCCAAATTAAATACCACGGTATATATTTTAACATTCTCAGTACCAGTTTTAGGTGTTGGACTTGGGTTTGCGTTGATATATTTAAGAAAAGATTCATGGTCAAAGTTATTATTATTTATTAAAAATATATTTAAGAAAAAAATCCAAAAATAAGGATTTATGATATAATATTTTAGGCAAGGAGGGTACAAATGACTACACAAAGAAAATTATATAGGGATACGGAAAATGGAAAAATTTCTGGAGTATGCTCAGAATTATCAGACTATCTAGATTTAGATGTAACTCTAATTAGAGTAATCTGGTTAATTCTTTTGCTGTGTTTTGGAACAGGATTAATTGCTTATATTATTATGGCTCTTGTTGTGGAACCAAAAAACGTTGTATTAGAAAAACAAAAAAAAGAAGAAATCATTGATAATGATGATCCATTTGCAAAATACGATAAGTAATAAATAAATGTTATAAACATCAAAGCCACCAAATTTAGGTGGCTTTTTACATTATATTTTAATAATAAACAAATGTATAAAAGTATCAATTTATAATGGATATTTTCTAAACAAAATGATCTACATTTTTTTATAAATAAATATTCAAAAAACACATAGATATTTTTAAAAACCATAGTATAATATTTTAAAAGGAGGTGTTGAAATGGAAGAATATAAATTGCATAAAAACATTTTATGTATTGATTTAAAGAGCTTTTATGCATCGGTAGAATGCGCTATTTCTGGCTTAGATCCATTCAAAACTCCTTTGGTAGTGGCAGATAAAGAACGAGGGGGAGGGTCGATTGTTTTAGCGGTCTCACCTTATCTAAAACAATTTGGTGTTCCAAATAGATGTAGAGTGTATGAGTTGCCGAAAAATATTGATATTATATACCGGAAACCCAAAATGGAAAGGTATCTAGAATATTCCACAAAAATCATTGAAATTTACTTAAGATTTGTATCAGAAAATGATGTTTATGTGTATTCTGTAGATGAAGTATTTATTGATTTCACAGAGTATCTGAATTATTATAAAATGACGGATTATGAGTTTGCTAGGAAAGTATTGGATACCATCTATGAAGAAACTAAAATATACGCTACCTGTGGTATTGGACCCAATATGCTTATTGCGAAACTGGCATTAGATATAGAATCAAAACACTCTCCAGATTTTATTGCAAAATGGAGTTATGAAGATATACCAACAAAGCTTTGGCCAGTAACACCAATATCAAAAATGTGGGGTATTGGTAGGAACATGGAACGAAATTTAAATAGTTTAGGTATATATAAAATTGGAGATTTAGCAAAATATGACATTAAGAAATTAAAGAAAAAATTTGGAGTTATCGGCGAAGAGTTGTATTACCATACTCATGGTATTGATATGAGTTTAATACAAGAAAAAATGCAAATAAAACCAACAAGCAAAAGTTATGGAATTGGTCAAACTTTATTTCAAGATTATTATAAACCGGAAATATATCAAATTATTAGAGAAATGGTTGATGATGTGTGTCGGAGATTGAGATTGGGAAAAAAACTGGCCAAAACGGTCCATTTTGGATTAGCTTACAGCAAAGAAATTGGTGGGGGATTTGCCAGACAAATCAAATTGTCACAACCATCTCAAAATGAGTCGCACATCTATAGAGCGTGCTTAATGTTAATGGATAAATTTTATGATAATGCGCCAATTAGAGTTGTTCGAATAGCGGTAACTAATTTTGTTGATAAAAAAGGATATCAAATTAATTTATTTGAGGATATAAACGAAGTTCTTCGAGAACAAGCAGTATTTACTGCAATGGATGAAATAAAAGAAAAATATGGAAAGAATATTGTTAATAGAGCGTCTAGTGAGTTAGATTCATCAACAATAAAAGCTAGAAACGATATGATAGGTGGCCATCATGCTTAATGCTTATCGTGATCGAGGTATTATTAAATGGTCAGCATTTGATGCTTTAAATGGCTTCAATTCAATGTTAAAAGAAATGAAACGTCGATTGAATAAAACAAACAAGCCCGTTTTAAGTGAAGATGATTTCAATAACATGAATCTTAAAATTCAAGAAGCGATATTAGAACAATCAGAAATTGCGATTACGTATTATGAAGGCGGTTATACGAAAATAACATTCGGGACAATAAAAAAACTCGACTTTAACAATAAAGAAATTGTTTTATCTACCAGCGAAAGAATCTCAGCATTTGATATTTTAATAATAGACCTACTATAATTTAATTAAATTTAACAAATATGGTAAAATACATCTATAAAGCAAAAGAAATGAAGCGAAAACAGTATTAACAAGGAGTGTGAGTTTATGATACAAGAAAAAGCTTATGCAAAAGTAAACTTATTTATTAATGTGATTGGTGCAAGAAGAGATGGATATCATGATTTAGAAATGATAAATGCAAAAGTAGATCTATTCGATACAATCACTATTGAAGAGCTAGATTCACCAGGGTTGGTCATAATTAAATCAAATGATTTATTTCTTTCAAATCAAAATAACTTGGTAATTGAGTCTGCTAGGCACATGATTCAACAACATGTTCCTGACAAAGGAATTACTGTAACTATCAAAAAAATTATTCCTTTTGGAGCGGGGTTGGCTGGAAATTCAGTAGATGCAGCAGCAATAATTAGAGGAATAAATAAAATGTTTGATTTAAAACTTTCTCTGGAAGAAATGCAAAAAATTGGTGTAAAATTTGGAGCGGACATTCCTTATTGTTTAGTAGATCATCCAGCATTTGTTGAAGGAATAGGCGAAATAATTACAAAATTTGATTTTGATTTTTCCGGTTGCAAAGTTTTACTTGTTAACCCAAGAGAGTATATATCAACAGAAGATATATTCACGTTAGGAGACAGGCATGGGTTTGATAATGTGGATATTAAAAAAATAAAAAAATCAATTCAAAGAAATGACGCTAGCGGATTTATTAAAAATATTCATAATTCTCTTCAAACCATAGCGATTAATAATAATAAAAAAGTCAAAGAAGCATATGAACATATAAAAGCCGAACTTGGAGAAGAAGGTTTGACAATGACAGGGTCGGGGTCCACCTTTATTAAGATTATACAAGGCGATGATTCAGATGCTAAAAGCTTTGTAGAAAGAAATAAAGGCAAATATTTTACAAATATATACAAATTTTTATAGAATTTTCGCCTAACCCATTGAAAAGGTAAATTTATTTGTGATATAATCATTTAAAGAGGTGGTAGTGTGAATATTACAGAAGTACGCGCAAAAAGGATTGACGGAGATAATCGTTTAGTGGGAATTGCTGCCATTACAATTGATAATTGTTTCGTTGTACACGAATTGCGGATCATTGAAGGCAAAAATGGTCTTTTTGTAGCTATGCCAAGTCGAAAAATGCCAAATGGTGACTACAAGGATGTTGCACATCCAATTAATAGTGAAACAAGAGCTATGATTGAAAACATTGTATTAGAAACCTTTAACGAACTTCCAGAATCAAATAAAGAAAAAGAAGAATAAGCACTAACAAAAGTTAGTGCTTTTTTATTTGTGCCATTTGTTGTATAATATGTGTGAATAAAAGGCAAATATAATTATCAAATAAGAAAGGATATAATAAATCAAAATTTATTATAAAAAGGTAACCGAATGGCTGTTTTTCATGGTTCGAAAGTTAGAATATTTTCTTTAAGTTCCAATGTACAATTAGCAGAAGAAATTGCTGATTATATTGGTATACCTTTAAGCGCTTCTGAAGTTTCTAGATTTGCTGATGGTGAAATTAATGTGAATATGCCAGAAACCGTAAGAGGACATAAAGTTTTTGTGATTCAATCTACAAATAACCCGGTTAATGAAAATATTATGGAACTTTTGATTATGATTGATGCTCTTAAAAGAGCTTCGGCTCGAGAAATAAATGTTTTAATACCGTATTACGGGTATTCAAGACAAGATAGAAAAGCGAAATCAAGACAACCTATTTCAGCCAAATTAGTTGCGGATTTATTACAAACAGCTGGTGCGACTAGAGTAGTAGCTATGGACTTACATGCGGGGCAAATCCAAGGATTCTTTAATATCCCGATTGATAATTTCAGAGCAATGCCTATTATTGCAAAATATTTAAAAAAGAAGAATTTAAAAGATATTTGTGTAGTTTCTCCTGACCATGGTGGGGCAGGTAGAGCTAGAGATTTAGGGGACGTATTAAATGCTCCAATCGCAATCATCGATAAAATGAGGCCAAAACCAAATGTTGCAGCTGTTAAAAACATTATCGGGGAAGTAGCGAATCAAAACTGTATTATTATTGATGACATCATCGATACTGCAGGATCTATTTGTGCTGCCGCAAGAGCATTAAAAGATGCTGGTGCTAAAAAAATATTTGTTTGTTGTACACATGCACTGTTATCAGGTGATGCTGTTCAAAAAC
>CAZUQS010000023.1:0-12245 GCA_964622615.1 uncultured Candidatus Izemoplasmatales bacterium
TTGCTAATTTGATTTTATATATAGAAATTTAAACTCTATCTAATTTAACGAGTGCTTGTTCAGCTGCATTCACTAATTGGTACGCTATTGGTGAAGCAGCGGAACAAGCACTCGTTAAATTAGATAGAGAGTAAATCACAATATATAAAAACAACTTAGCAAAAAACTAAGTTGTTTTTTCTGAAATGAATCTATAATTCTTTGTCTATTTTGAGATAACGAATCGCTAGAATACCTTTCCAAATTTGCTTTGCCTTTGCAAACTCTTCAGGAAATTGACCCCATTCCCAGGTGATCGGCCAAACACCATCACTATCTAGGTGATCTGGAAGCATAGAAATCTCCTTCTGGATGTAGTCTCGCAACAACGTATATCCAACCATATTCTTTTCATAGATATATTGCGATGGTCTTACACAATAGCTTGTGAACCACTTAGACTCGTCCTTTTCTACATTGGCAAGCATTGCTTTTTCAAGTCGTTCACCGAATTCTTTCAAGCTTCCAAATAGTGGGATATCTTTGATGTGTTCATATAGTTCAATGAAATTACGCAGTTCATGCATCTCATCAAATTGTCCTTTCAAGAAATCATTGATTGCTCGTTGAATAATCTCCTTAGCAAATAGTTTGTTTGCTTCTTTTAATGAATGCGTATAAATAAATCCAGCAATTGCTGCAGTCGGATTGTATCCCCAAATCTTTTCATCTTCAGAATGACTCCACCATGGAGCGTGCGGATATTGATCATTAGAAGGAATGGTCGCATACCAATATCCATTTTCAAAGAATGGAGTTTGCGTCAAATATGTAATTGCATTCTTCACCATTGGATCATTTTTAGGTAGCTTTAATTCTTGAAACAACTCAAATGCAGTCCAAGTTTGTATTGGAGTAGAATATGGATTCGTAGAATCCGGTTCTAATCCATAGCCAAAACCACCATCTTTGTTTTGATATTTCATTAGTTCTTTATAATACGCTTCTTTAGATCCTCTTTCGAATAGATATTGAAATCTCGTTAACTCAAGAGTACGAGCATTTGTTTCAATCCATTCCTTTATTCCTTTAAACACTTTTCTTTTCATCAAATCACCTCAGAATTAAATAGTTATGATTCATTTTGTTGGTTTTATATAGACTCTTGCTTCATATGGTTTCAGTATTAAATCATCTTGTTCCTTATAGTTCGACAAAATCAATGGATACTTCAAGTATTCATTTTGTTTCATTGTATATTCTTGATCTGTGAAATTACATATTACAATAAGTTCCTCTTTTCCTTTATATCTTTTATGAGAATAGAGTTTCTTATTATTGAAGTTAAGATCTTGATAGTTTCCATATACAATAATAGGATATTTTTTTCGAAGTTGAATAATCTTCTTATAATAATGATAAATAGAATCTTTGTTTTGAATCGATTCCTCTACATTAATTTTTTTATAATTTGGATTGACCTTGATCCACGTTTTGCCGGTAGAAAATCCAGCGTTCTTAGAATCATCCCATTGCATTGGTGTTCTTGCATTGTCTCTAGACATCATCTTGATTTTCTTCATCATACGCTTATGACTCATTAATAGCTTGCGTCCCATCTTGTAGATGTTCTGCGTTTCTATGTCTTTATAATCAGTCAACTTTTCAAAACTAACATTGGTCATTCCAAGCTCTTGTCCTTGGTAAATAAATGGAGTGCCCTGTTGGAAATATAGCATTGTCGCAAGCATTGTTGCGGATTCATAGCGCATGTCTAATGATCCAAAACGGTCGATACTTCTTGATTGGTCATGATTCTCGAGATATAGGGTATTCCAGCCTTTTCCATTTAATTTGTTTTGCCATTTGGATAGAGGTTTCTTTAGATTCATTGGTTTGAATTTTTTCATAAACCATTTGACATAGTGATTGTCCGCAGCCATATGATCAAATTGGAAAACCATATCCAACTCTTCTCGACCTGGAGCAGTTAATAAAGAAGCCATTTCAGGATTTACAAAAACAGTTTCTCCAACAGTAAAGCAATCATATTTGCTCAGCACGTCCTTATTTAATTCATGGAGATACTTATGAACATTTGGATGGCTCATATAGTGTTCTTTTCCTCGTAAAATGAGAGACCACTTTCCTCTAGGGTGTTTGTTGTTTTTCGCAATGATGTTAATAACATCACAGCGGAATCCATCAACACCTAAATCCAACCAGAACTTAACAATATCTTTTACTTCATTCCTTACATCTTCATTATCCCAATTTAAATCAGGTTGTCCTTTTGCGAAAAGATGTAGATAGTATTCTTTTCGTTCTTCATTATACGTCCAAGAATCGCCACCAAAAAAGGATGTCCAATTTACTTTCTTTGGTTCCCAATGATAGTAGTCGGTATATTTTCCTTCTTTTTTTATTGATTTTTGAAACCATTCATGAGCACTTGATGTATGATTCACAACCAAATCCATAACCAGTTTAATCTTGGCTTTATGAAGTTCCTTTATCATTTGCTTGATATCGTTTAAGGTTCCAAATTCACTTGCAATTGCTTTGTAATCAGAGATATCATATCCATTGTCTTCCATTGGAGATTTATAAATAGGAGATAACCAAACAATATCTACTCCTAATCCTTTTAAATATGGGATTTTTGAAATGATACCTTTAATATCTCCAATACCATCATTATTGGAATCATAGAAACTTCTTGGGTATATCTGATACACTATACCTTCTTTGTACCATGCTTTCTTCATGTTTAATCCTTTCTAAATAAATGCTTTAATGCCTTTATATAATGACGATTGATCATTTCAATCATAAATAACATTGTATTCATCTGGACTTGACCAGATGATAATTGAACCAAAGCTCTTAAAGGAAGTTGCTTCATTCCAATTTTCATCATTTTAACAAATTGTTCATCTTGATTGATACTATTCTTCACAGCTTCCTTTTCTAATTTATTCTTCAAAATCTTTCCAAAGAACGTGTGTTGAATGTCCTCAACATTATTATCTAGATTAAACGGTCTATGATGTGTAACAAATTGCTTGATAACCGGTTGATCAATCAATTGGCTAAAATCTGCTTTTGAGAAGTTAAGTCCATTGCTTGGTAGATAAGATGGGATATGATTCCATACACTAGACACATATTCTTTTCCTAGTGATACAGTGATTGGTTGTTCCATCAACATATCTCTAGCATTCTTACTTATTTGAAGATGGTATAATCCATCATCAGTCACAAATTCTTTACGTTTTGGATGGTAATAGTTAAAACTATCTTTGTTGACCTTGAATGATATCGTCTCTGTTTTTCCATTTTTAATAAATACTTTATCAAAATCAATCAATTCTCTTTTTGGTCTTGGAGTCTTTGGATTTTTTGCTTCATAGAACAGCATGACAACTTCACTACCATCATATGGACCATTATTGGTAATGTCCACGGATAAGGTAACAATTTGTTTGCCATTCTTAAGTTCTGTTTTATTCACCACAAGATTGGAATATTCAAAATGGGAATAAGATAATCCATACCCAAATGGAAAGAGAACCTTTTTATTCGTTGATTTATAATAACGATAACCAACGTAAATACTTTCTTGATAAAAGACATTATTGTTGCCAGTAGCGAAATATGGGTTGGAAGGAACGTCAGATGCCTTCATAGGGAATGTTTCGGCTAAACGCCCACTCGGATTCACTTTGCCAAATAGAACGCTCTCTAATGCCAAGCCAAGGGCTTCTCCACCTAAATAACAGTTTAAGATACTCTTTACATTGTAAATAAATGGCATCACAATAGGTGAACCTATTTGAAGTACCAATATTATGTTTCGATTTATCTTGCTAATTTGATTAATTAAGAAATCTTGTTTGTTAGGAATTGACAAATGTTCTCGGTCATATCCTTCGGATTCGTACTCATCTGGTAAACCACATACAATAATAACCTTGCTATAGTTCGGTGCTAAATTCTTCACTTCATTGAGCAATGTTGTATCGATTTCATTTCTGTTTGCAGTATACCCCTGAACATAATCAATATTCTCATGTTTGGTTAATACATCAAATATCGTATCTACTTTATAAGAATTGATATGAGAGGATCCACCACCTTGATAACGCACATTCTTTGCCATATCTCCTACTAGTAAAATTCGTTCCTTGTCATTGATTGGTAATAAGTCATCTTCATTTTTTAATAACACCATTGACTGAGCTGCAATTTCTGCGGAAATCAGATGATGTTTGTCCAAATCAACATCGATTTGTTCTTGATTTTTAAACTTATCTACCATTGTAAGGATACGTTCTACGGAAGCATCTAACACTTCGATAGATAATTTATCATCAATCACATCATTAATCATTGTATTGATACCCCAAATATATCCAGGCATCTCTAAATCCAACGTTGCGATTAAGGCTTTCGTGCGATTACTAACTGCACCCCAATCCGATACGATTACGTTTTTAAATCCAAATTCATCTCGTAATACTTCCTTTAATAGGTGAATGTTTTCAGAAGCATAGACACCATCCACTTTATTATAAGAGCACATCACCATTTCTGGGTCCAACTTCATCAATTCTTGAAAACTTTTATAATAGATTTCGTATTTTGCCCTTTCATCAGCAACGGAACTAGATGTCATTCGGTAATCCTCTTGTGAATTCAACGCATAATGTTTTACACAAACACCGATACCTTCTTTTTTCGCACCTTTGATAAATCCTTCTGCCATTTTATAGGTAACGACAGGATCCTCAGAATAATATTCAAAATTACGTCCACAGAATGGATGTCGTTTGATATTCACTCCTGGACCTAATATTAATGAAACACCTTTTGATTTAAACTCTTTTGCAATCGAATTTCCCATTTTATAAGCAATCTTAGGATCAAACGAAGACGCAACAGTAACCATAGAAGGATAACACACTGCTTTTTCAGTGTTTTCGTGAACACTAGTGCCATCTATTACCTTCCTCAAACCATGTGGGCCATCAGCCATCATAATAGATGGAATATTAAGGCGATCAATATTTTTTGTTCTCCAGCCATCTCTGCCAACTAGTAAAGAACATTTTTCTTCTATCGTGAGTTCTTTTAAGATATTCTTATAATCCATTACGATCACCTCATAGATATTATATCAAAAAATATGTGAAAGAATTGTGAATACCATAAAAAAAAGCCAAAATATTTTGGGCTTTTTTTTCTTTATTCATCGTTTTCTTCTGAAGATACCGTGACCACCTGAAGACCCTCCTCCAGATCGTAAAATACCTTTTCCACCACCATATAAGATAAAGAACGCAAATGGTAGCAATGCAAAGATCTTATTCCAAACAGTAGAATATGGACTTATTAAATATGAGATTGCAGACATCGCAGAAGGTTCGGACGATGTATCAGGAACATAATCCATCAAGTACTGAAAATATTCTTCCATATCATAATCAAAGGATGAGTAATCATATATGTTTACATAAACTTCATTTAGCAGTTCATATAAGAAATGAACAACACCCATATCGATTAAATAATCCCATTCATCGTTATAAAGGGTATCATCAACAATAGACCCTAGTTTTGAAGGCGTTAGATATTGTTCCATCCGGTATCCAGTTTCCATTTGGGTTTCTACTAAATCTAAAGTGGATTCACCATCTGACATCATGAAAAACATGAGAACTAACAATCCCATATCATCATTACCAATTTTCCACTCCCTATAGATCTCTGTTTTATCATATTCCGCTATTTCACTTAACGTTTCTACTTCAAATGTAGCAAATACGATTTGAGTTCCTCCGTTTTCTTCCTCTAGAGTAACCTCATACAAGCGATCTCCCTCTCTGGCGATCGTTGATCTTGTAGCTTGCATTAATACACCTGCATAATCATTGATATAATAATCTGCAGTAGGCCTTGGGTACTCTGTATTACCTATGAACACCCAATAATAAAGAATAGTCAGTGCAACAGCAACTATTAGGAGAAGGCCTTTTGCCCTCACGATTAATCTCCGAAGTCGATAACAGGCACTTCATCTGCACCATCATTCATTTTCCAGTATTCTAGTTCCTTTTCAAAGCCAAACGCTGTAACAAACAATACTGTAGGAAACTTTCTCACTCTCGTATTGAAAGATTGTACTGATTCATTATAATCTCTTCTTGCTACCGCTAATGCAGACTCCATACTAGAAATCTCGTCAATTAAAGCAACGTATCCAGCTGTAGCGGTAATTAAAGGATTATCCTCTACAACAAGTAATACATCCGTTAATGCAACTGCTTCTTGAGCATCTGCAGCAATAATAGCATCCATATCTCCTGATGAAATTGCATTTGCATAAGCTTGTCTTGCAGCTGTAATAGCGTCATAGATGGTTTCCGCATGTTCTTGCAGTCCATTAATTGCACCTAACAATTGGCCAATCTTATCATGACGTTCTTGTAGTCGCACTTCAATTTGGCTATGGCTTGAATTGATTTGTTCATCTAATTCCACTAAGTTATTATAGCTTGCCATTAAACTAAATCCGACAAATAATAGAAAAGCTAATATTACACCTAAAGCAATTAAAACATATTTTCGCACTATTTTTTCCCCCTAACAATGCTTCAAAGTCTTGTTCTTATAATTTACGTGTTGTAATATACATTTTTTTTTATTATATCATAGTGAAACAAAAATAGAATAAGAGATAGGAAAATTGTGAAAATTCAGATGAAATTATCAACAATAAAAAAAGGAGCATTAAGCTCCTATATTTTTTATTTTGAAACATGTTTAAAAAAGTCTTTTTATTCAAGCAAAGAAATTACTGAGATTTTTTTGCCTCTGCTTGTAACGCTGTTATTGCAACAACTGCAATGATGTCTTCGTAAGAACAACCTCTAGAAAGATCATTAATAGGACTATTTAATCCTTGTGTGATAGGTCCATAAGCCGCAGCATTTGCAAGTCTTTCTACTAATTTATAGCCAATATTTCCAGCTTGTAGATCAGGGAACACAAGTACATTAGCATAACCAGCAACATTACTGTGTGGAGCTTTCAGTTTCGCAACCGATGGTACTATTGCTGCATCGAGTTGTAACTCCCCATCAACTTTTAGATTCGGATATTTCTTCTTAACGATTTCAGTTGCTGTAACCACCTTCGTAACAAGATCACCACTCGAACTTCCAAATGTAGAATATGATAGCATTGCTACTCTTGGTTCTTCTTTCGTTAGATAATCAAATGACTTAGCTGTTTGAATAGCAATTTCAGATAGTTCCTCAGCATTTGGATTAACGACCAAACCGCAGTCTGAAAAAGCAAACACATTATTGTTGACATGTTTTGAATTTGGTACATCCATAAGGAAAAATGAAGAGACTAGTTTGACATTTGGAGCAGTCTTAATCACTTGAAGAGCAGGTCTTAAAACATCACTTGATGCAGTAGCTGCGCCAGCAACCATTCCATCTGCATCGGAGTTTTTGACCATCATAACCCCATAATAAATAGTATTTAGAATCGTTTTATCTGCATCTTCCTTCGTCATTCCTTTTTCTTTTCTTAGATCAAATAACATGGAGCTATATAGATTCAATTTTTCAGAATGCTCAACTGTAATTACTTGAATACCCTCACTTTGAATCTTGCCTATCTCTTCATTCACATCCGTAGCGTTAATTAACACAATAATGGATGCAATATTTTGTTGATGCAATATTCTTTCAGCGTCAATTGTCCTTTGTTCCTTACCTTCCGGAAGTACTATTGTTTGTTTATTCAGTTTTGCTTGGTTAATTATGCGATTTATAAGTGTCATTCTATCATCTCTTAACTATTTAAATGTTTTATAATCATTCTTCGTTTTGATGGAATCAACAATTCCTGCAATACATACTTCGATTGGAGAATATTTGTCTTTCGCATTGGTAACTTGTCTTGCAGAGTTACCTTCTGTAATGAGAAGTACAATATCACCAATTCCTGCGCCAACACCATCAACTGCAAGCAATTCATCCCCATAAGGGATTAACTCTTCATCGATTGGTTGGACAAATAGCAGTTTTGTTCCATCCAATAATTTGTTTTTATGAGTAGAAACTAAATTTCCTACTACTTTTGCGAGTTGCATATAGTCACCTCTTGATCAAAGCTATTCTTTAGCATGATAAACACTATCAATTATTCCAGTAATTCCAGCATCCACACATGTGGTGGGAATTGGAAGGTTCATTGCCCCTTCTTTACTTTTTGAATAAAAGACATATTCCCCAACACCAGCTCCAAAAACATCGGCAGCGACGATAGGGTTACCAATCGATTCATATTTTGAATTAACTGGTTGAATCACGAGCAGAGAAATACCCTTGATATCTTCAATTTTAATGGTTGATGTAACCATACCAATAACTTTTGCAATTTGCATGGTATCACCCCTTTTGATTTAGTAATCGTTCTTCAATATCTAAAATGCTTTTGATTCTTACTAAGTTTCTTTCACCTTCGAATTTTGTAGTTAAAAAGGTTTTAACGATTTCTTTTGCTACTCCTTCACCAACTACCATACTACCCAATGTCAAAACATTTGCACCATTATGATGGCGGCTATTTCTAGCAGTATAAATCTCGTTTGCACAAGCAGCTAAGACCCTAGGGACTTTGTTTGCCATCATTGCAGATCCGATTCCTGCTCCGTCAATCATAATACCAAAATCACATTGATTTGTTGAAACTGCTTGAGCAACTAAAAAAGCATAATCAGGATAATCGCACCGATTATTATTGAAAGTACCAAAATCCTTGTATTGCATGTTTAACTCTTCTGATAAATATTTCTTAATTTTTTCTTTTAATTCAAAACCACCGTGATCGCATCCAATAGCAATATTCATGCTTACATCTCCTTTTTGTGCTTACTAAAGACGTTTTTGCCTTCAATATCTACATAGTCAATGATTGCAGTAATTGTTGCATCCACTGGTTTATTCAAAGTAAGTTCTGTTAATCTTGCAGAACTTCCACTTACAACTAAGACGATTTCTGAGTTGCCAGCACCAACAGCATCAATTGCTACAGCGCTTTTGCCTTCATCTTTAAATGTAATAATATTGACAGGTTGTACAACATACATCTTTAAACTATTCATTCTCGGATCCTTCTGTGTGCAAACCACGGTTCCAATTATTCTTGCTGCATACATATAATCTCCTCTTTCCTAGGTATTAATAAGTCCCAGCTTTGGCCTTTGTACCTTTAACAATACTAATTCCTGAGCTGGTACCAATTCTAGTTGCACCGGCAGCTACCATAGCTTTAGCTGTTTCAGTATCACGAACTCCACCGGAAGCTTTTACACCCATAGAAGGTCCAACAACTTCACGCATTAGTTTAATATCCTCAACAGTAGCACCACCACTGTTAAATCCAGTAGAGGTTTTAACAAAGTCTGCTCCAGCCATTTTAGCAATCGTACATGCTCTTATTTTTTCTTCATCATTTAATAAAGATGTTTCCAAAATAACTTTAACAATAGCACGATTTCTGGCCATATTAACAACACCTTCAATATCTCTTTTAACGATATTCCAGTCGCCTGATTTTAGAGCACCAATATTGATAACCATATCAATTTCATTTGCACCATTTTTTATAGCATCACTAGTTTCATCTACTTTTGCTCTAGTTGTAGAAGCTCCTAAAGGAAATCCTACTACCCCACATGTTAAAACACTTGAACCGGATAAAAGGCGCGAAACTAAAGGTACATAATGTGTGTTGACACATACTGATTTAAACCTATATTCGATAGCTTCTTTGCATACTCTTTTAATATCTGCTTCCGTAGACTCTGGTTTTAATAATGTATGATCAATAATTGATGCTAAATCATTATTATCCATAGGTCTTACATTAGTTGATCCATTATTTTCTTTCGAAATTTTACGATAAACTTCTTCAGCAATTTTTTCTATTAATTTATCTAATTCCATATTCTCAATCCTCTTCCATTTTCATTTTTGAATCTCATTGATGCTTTTTACTGTTTGATTAATGCTTCAACATCAGGATGTGGGCTTGGAATAACATGTACGGATATTAATTCACTAACACGGCGTGCAGCTTCAGCACCAGCTTCCGTAGCAGCTTTAACAGCTCCAACGTCCCCACGTACCATAACTGTTACTAAACCATGACCGACTTTTTCTTTTCCAAGAAGTCTTACATTGGCAGCTTTCACCATTGCGTCTGCAGCTTCGATAGCTCCTACAAGTCCTCTTGTTTCTATTAATCCTAAAGCTTCTTTCATTGTTCTTACCTCCATTTTTAAATGTTTTCGATATAAATTATTTACTTAAAACTACTTTGTTTCTTTCGTCTTAGGTTTTGCTGATTCAAGACTACTTAATAATTCTTCAACATCTGTATGTGGTCTTGGAATAACATGTACTGAAACCAATTCGCCAACACGGCGTGCAGCTTCTGCACCAGCTTCTGTAGCCGCTTTAACAGCTCCAACGTCTCCACGCACTAATACTGTAACTAAACCATTACCAACTTTTTCTTTTCCGATAAGTCTTACATTAGCAGCTTTTACCATTGCATCTGCAGCTTCAATAGCGCCAACGAATCCTCTTGTTTCAATTAATCCTAAAGCTTCTTTCATTTTTGTTACCTCCATTTAATTTTTTTTTTTTTTTTTTTTAAAAAAATTAATTTTTTTTTTTTTTTAAATTTTTTTTTATTTTTTTTTAAATTTTTTTTCCTCCTTTTTTTTTTTTTTTTTTTTTTTTTGAATATAATAAATTGTTTTTGTTCTTAAAGTTTCTTTAATAATTCTTCAACATCTGCATGTGGACTTGGAATAACGTGTACTGAAACCAATTCACCAACACGACGTGCTGCTTCTGATCCAGCTTCTGTAGCTGCTTTTACAGCTCCAACATCTCCGCGTACCATCACTGTAACCAAACCATTTCCTACTTTTTCTTTTCCAATAAGTCTTACATTGGCAGCTTTTACCATTGCATCTGCAGCTTCAATAGCCCCAACAAATCCTCTTGTTTCAATTAATCCTAAAGCTTCTTTCATTTTTGTTTCCTCCATATGTTTTATTTTTTAATATCCTAAATAAGTGTTTGTAACATTTCTTTACTAATTCGTGGAATTATCGCTGTGTGAGCAAGTAAACCATCATCTTTGTTTGCAATAATAGCAGCTTCAACTGCTGCTTTGACACTACTTACATCACCAGTTAAAACGGTAAACGACTTTCCACCAAGACCACGGCCAAGACGAATCTCTAACAGTTCAACATCCGCGGCTTTTACAGCTGCATCTGAGACTAAGACTGCAGTAGCCAGTGAATAGGTTTCAATGATTCCTACCGCACCTTTCGCATGTATTTCTGTTGAACAACTAAGTGCAGAAAAGACCTGTTCATGGATGTTTGCTATAACAATATCCTTCACCAAAGATGTTCCCGCTGTTTTAGCTCCAACATCAATAGCGCTTTTCACTGCGGATACTTCTCCCCTTACCATAACTATATACTTACCAGGGCAAGAAGCGTATGCAGCAACCAATGTAACATTTGCTGTTTTAATAATCGCATCGCCAGCTTCAATTCCACGGGCAATACTATTCAGTTCAATCATACCCAATGCTTCCATATAATCAATCCTCTCTACTTATGTATTTCTATATATAGATTTGTAATATTTGTTACATTTCCACTAATGCTAGCATGAATATTAGCACCTAATTTATCGTTGCATGTTGCAATTAAGGTTCCTTTAGACACCATATCACCAACGTTAACAAGTGGCGTTGCTGAAACTCCGATATGTTGTTTCAACAGTATTCTAACAAGTTGTGTTTCAAAAATTGTTTCATTCAACGGTGCTGCAACATTATAATCTGATAAACCAAGTCTAATGATCAATCGTTTGGTAGGAACTTTTTTACTATCTCGCAAGATATCTACATCGTGAGGAACAACCTTCTCTGTTTTTGCTCCTAATCTAAGTAAACTCTGCTTCACCATATTCGTTATTTTTCCAGGGTCCAAATCCATTGGACAGGCATACAAACTACATAAACGACAATCACAACATGACACCACGGAAGAAATTTTTCCTAGAGCACTTGGATCTTCATTCGCAAGTCCTCTCATTACTTTATGTGGTTCGGTATTTAGTCCTAATATGTATCTAGGACACATATCCGTA
>CAZUQS010000024.1:0-12059 GCA_964622615.1 uncultured Candidatus Izemoplasmatales bacterium
AACTCCTTTAAAGATTTATTGTTAAATTAAACTAAATTCTTCATATATATATTATCATAAATACTCGTATTATCCAATTCTTTGAAGAACACTTTTACATAAAAAAAGACTATAAAATATAGTCTTTAGTATCCATAATAAATCTTATTAAATCTTTTGCGTTCATTTTCATTTAATACTTTTTTACGTAATCGAATTGCTCCTGGAGTAATTTCAACCAGTTCATCACCGGAAATAAATTCTAAAGCTTCCTCAAGTGTCAATCTAATTGGTTCTAGTAATTTGACCGCTTCATCTGTACCGCTTGAACGAGTGTTTGTCAAATGCTTATTTTTACATGGATTCACCACAAGATCATTCGTTCTTGAATGTAACCCAACAATCATTCCAGGATACACTTCAATAGATGGATCTACAATCATACGACCTCTTTGTGAAAGATTGAATAAACTATAAGCCATAGTTTTTCCTTTTTCTTTCGCAATGAATACACCATTTCTTCGATCCTCAATATCACCTGCATAAGGCATATATGAGTGAAAAGATTTCTCAATGGTTCCTTGTCCTCTTGTTGTATTTATAAATTCACTTCTAAATCCAATTAAGCCTCTTGTTGGTACTATGTATTCTATTCTTGTTAGCTTACCATCACTGTCTAGCGAATTCATCGTACCTTTTTTTTGATTTAAAGCATTGATAACTTGCCCAACATACTCATCAGGAGCTGTAATAATTGCTTTTTCGAATGGTTCTTGCTTTTGATCATCTATATAACGATATAAAACCTCTGGTTTACTTACACAAAGTTCAAATCCTTCGCGTCTCATATTTTCTAACAAAATAGATAAATGAAGTTCTCCTCTACCGCTTACTTTATATCCTTCGACCCCTTCAAGGGGTTCCACTTCAAGCCCAATGTTGGTTTCTAACTCTTTTAAGAGTCTAGCACGAATTTGTCTTGTTGTTACAAGCTTACCACTTTGTCCAACGAACGGTCCATCATTCACTAAGAAATTCATTACAAGTGTAGGTTTTTCAATTTCGATCATTTCCATAGGTTCTATAAAATCTTTATCACAAATTGTTTCACCGATTGATATATCTGCTATTCCACTAAATGTCACGATATCTCCAGCGTATGCGATATCTTTTTGGACTTTACTCAATCCTTCGTTTACATAAAGTGTTCCAACTTTAATATTTTTAACACTACCATCACGCTTACTAACTACATAGTTCGTTGCCGGATTCATTGTTCCTCTTGTGATTCTTCCGATACCTAAACGTCCTAAGTAATCATCATATCCCAAACTGGATACTTGCATAATTAAAGGTTCATCTGAATTATCTGGATACGTCTTTACATGATTCATTAGTAATGTGAATAATGGCTCTAAGTCTTTGCCTTCATCCTCAAAATGATTTACTGCAATACCATTTCTAGCTTCTCCATATATAATAGGAAAATCACATTGCACATCGGTAGCGCCTAAGTCTACAAACAAATCAAAACATTCATCAACAACTTCTTCAGCACGTTGATCTTTTTTATCTATTTTATTGATAAATACGATTGGTCTTAAACCTCTTTGTAATGCTTTTTCCAACACTACTCTGGTTTGAGGCATAGGCCCTTCACTGGAATCCACCAATAATATAACCGTATCAACCGTTTTAATAATCCGTTCCACTTCACTTGAAAAGTCGGCATGCCCAGGAGTATCAACAATATTTATTTTTGTACCATTATGTTCAATAGCACAATTTTTAGAGTAAATTGTTATCCCACGTTCGCGTTCCAAATCATTACTATCCATAACTTGTTCCACTTGTACTTCATTTTCGCTGAAAACACCACTTTGATTCAATAAAGCATCTACTAAAGTGGACTTACCAGCATCAATATGTGCGATCACAGCTACATTAATTATATTTTTGTTTCTCATAAAGCATTCCTCCATAAAAAGTATACAAATAACTATACCACATTTTTAAAAATATGAAAGACTTTTCACCTGTCAGCAAGCGTTTTTATTGATATATTTACAATACTAGAAAATAAATGACATTTTTTTGTTAAAAACTTCAAAAAGTAATGATTTATATACATTAAGAATATGTTATTACATTAAAAAACACCCCTAAGATCACCAACATAACTACCGTGAGTATGATGTATCCCTATTATATAGATTTTTACTCATAGAACATTTCCTCCCTAACCCAGACACAAATTCTTACCCTGCTATTTTGTGCTATTTATAGACCTAATCCTACTCGATACGGGTGGGTGGGTATACAAAAATTTGACAAACAAAGGATGTGGTGTTAAATTAGAAAAATTCTCTCTGGTCAAAACTTTAAGAGCATTAATCATACTATCTTTTGAATATTTTGTTGCAGCAAAAGCGTCTGCCTGGTATTCAAATTTTCTTGATAATCCATTTGTTAAAAGTCCAAGTATTATACTAATAGGTTCTAGTAGCGTCATAAAGAGTATTAAAGAAAATCCGAAATTTGCAGAATCAAAACCGAATGATGTGGAGAATAAATCAATATTCAGCAATAGCCCGAATGCAACAACGTAGACTAGCAATGTCAAACTCATTATAATAAGATTGTATAGGATATGTTTGTGTTTGTTATGCCCGATTTCGTGTGCTAATACCGCCACAATCTCTTGTGTACTCAATTTATTGATTAGCGTATCATATAAAACAATCTTTTTATATCTGCCAAATCCAGCAAAATATGCGTTTAATTTTGAGGAACGCCTAGATGCATCCATAACACTTATTTTAGAGACTTCATATCCCACTTTTTTTGCAAAAACATTAATTTCATCTTTCAATTCCCCATCTTCTAGTGGAACAAGTTTATTAAATATAGGAACAATTAAGCTTACATATAATATATTGGCTAATAAGAAAATAAATACCAATGCTAACCAAGTATACAAATAAAACATATTGCCCGTTCTATCACTAAGCACTATAATCAAGAAAAGTAGTCCGCCTCCAAAAACAATCGTTAATAAAAGTGATTTTATTTTATCCAAAACAAATGTTTTTTTCGTCATTCTATTAAAACCATATTTCTCTTCAATTTTAAAAGCTTGATAATATGAGGTGAAAATTCCTATGATATAGGTCACCAAAAAATAGAATCCCATGAAGATTAAAATCTGAATCCTTGAATGCCCAGATATCGTCTTGGAAATGTCATCTATGAATATAAATAATCCAAAAACCAGCATACCCAAGAATACTGCTAAATTAATAGATCTAGCAACCATCGAAAACTTAAAGTTCTCCATATTATACTTAAACCACACCTTATATTTCTCAGGATCATATACATCCTGCACTTCTTCTGGTATTTCAGCACTTCTGTTTTGATAATTCAATATAGATAACCATGTGTTAAATGCGAATGATCCCAATATTGATACATATACTACTACTATTATTAACGTCTCCATTTTTTCTCCCTCATCATTATTTCACAAATTGTCATCCTGTTTATTATAAAACTATAGTAGTCAAAATATTAAAGTAGGATAAATTTATTCTATAATATATTAACACAAACTCTTCAAAACTAAAGTATTTCTTAACAATTACTATACTGTTTTTTTCTTCAGTAGTGCAACAAACCCCGATGTCATAACTACACTCATTAGAGCCATCAAACCCAACTTGCCTCCCAAGCCATGAAAATATTCAATAAAGACGTAATATATTAGACCTAAAATTAATCCGGATACGATTACAAACAAGATATTTGGTAAACGCTCTTTACTTGACATGCCGATAAAACTCGCTGAAAAAAATATAACAGTGTATTCTATATGATTTTGAACAATATATATCATAAAAATAGCAAAGATGAAACTGGATATTGCTGAAGCAAATACTGCGGACGCTTTAAATTGATGTTGAATACAAAATGTTATCGCAGCTCCAGAAATACTAGTAGCCAATAGAATCCATATATTGAAATCACTTATTACAACTAGATATTCTTCCTTAAAGATACTAAATGTAATTAAAGATGACATAAATGCTACAGTTCCTAATTTCCCTCCATATCCAGAGAATAAAGGTTTCGTTAATAGGAATATGAATGCACATAATAAGGCCAAAATTGTAACTTCATAGTAATTAAATAGCGCTACTGAAACCATTCCAGCAAAAGATCCACAATAAAGCGCTATTTCATGTTTTCTACATATTAAGAATCCTAATAATCCAGTAAAACTGGAAGCCAGCACTGCTGAAATACCGAAGAAGTGAACGATGCTGTACGTCACAAACACTCCAAATGCTGCAAATAGTCCGTCTAAACTTAAAAAGCTAATTCGCTTAATTTCCTTTTTCTCATTTCGAAAAGCAAAAAACAATCCGATTAAAAGAAATAGGAAAAATATAGCATATATAATATCTAGTACCGGGTGTCTTGATTCAAATAATATAGTTATATAAGCGTAAAGCAAAGCAACTAACAACACAAAAAAGCCCAACCATTGCTGGTTGTGTTTGATAAATCTCAATATTAAACTTAAACTTTTTGATGGTTGTTTTTTTATCATAATTAACTCCAATTTTTAATTTTCATGATTAAAAATATTGTAATTTAGCAACCCATAGAATTACTTAAATTATATCATTAACCATTGTAGTATTCAAATCACACTATATGTATACATCCTATTTGAGCAAGAAATCAAGTAAATATTTCATAATGGGTTATAATATTATTGAGGTGATACAAATGGGAAAATATGATGATGCAATCAAGAATCTTAACGAACTTCAATATAATGTTACACAGAACAAAGGTACAGAACCTCCTTTTCGCAATGAATACAATGATGAGTATGGAGAAGGTATCTACATAGATATCGTTTCAGGAGATGTTCTTTTTTCTTCAAAAGATAAATTTGATTCTGGTAGTGGTTGGCCTTCATTTACGAAACCCGTCCATGCAAATAACATCCAACAAAAGACTGATAGTTCTCACGGAATGACTCGCGCTGAAGTAAAAAGCTCAGAAGCCAACACTCATCTTGGACATGTGTTTGATGATGGTCCTAATGGGAATTTAAGATACTGTATTAATTCTGCTAGTTTACTATTTATACCAAGGAATAAAATGAGCAAAAATGGATATGGTGAATATTTAACTCTTTTTGTTAAATAAAAAACATAGAAAATCTTTATATCTAACACCTATTTTTAGCATTGAATATAGGTGTTTTTTTTGTTATTCCTACATATACAAACAACTTCTTTTAATAATAAAATCGCTTATATTTATATGTCAAATGTGATACAATACTAGAACAGGAGGCTATCATATGAAGAAAATAATTTACTCTGTATTTCTAATTACATTATTTTTCTTATTTGCACAAGCTCCGATAATAAATGCATATAGTTTGCCGAATGTTGAAAAGATAAATGGGACAGAGTCAACCGAACCAACACAGCTTTCAAATATTGTTATATATATTAAGTTTAATGATGAGTCCGCGTACCACACTCCTCATTCTTTTAGCTATTATGTAGATTTATTTAACGGAGTTGATACAGTTAGCTTGAGAGATTACTATTTAGAAGCTTCCTATAATCAACTTGAGATTAACAGTTACTTTACAAGTTCAACAGAAATTATTTATTATAATGATATTTATGATAGATCGTACTATCAACCGTATGATGGAACTCAGAATCCAGACGGGTATTCAGAATCCGAAAGAACAGTTAGAGAACACGAATTATTAAAAAGAGCGTTAAATTTCGTTGAAGACAATAATCTAATTGAGGATTCTATAAATATTGATACAAATGATGATGGTATTGTTGATAGCGTATCGTTCTTAGTGAGTGGAAATGACGATGGATGGAACAGTCTATTATGGCCACATAAATGGAGTTTATTTACTTATATAGACTATTATGACGATTTCACCTTTGATGCTCCAACAATTAATGGAAAGCATATTGATCCATATACCTTTGAATTGCTAGGAAAAACAGTATCGTATGATTACGCTGTAGATGTAGCAGTTTTAGCACATGAAACCTTTCATTTAATTGGTGCTCCAGATTTGTATCATTATTATCGATACGATTGGATACAAGCTGTTGGCTACTGGGGGTTAATGGAAAATTTAGGAACTAACCCAAATCATATGCTTGGATATATGAAAGAAACCTATGGTAATTGGATTACCAACGTAGATGAAATTATATCAAGTGGAACGTATACACTATATCCACTACAAGACTCACCCGATAATCTCTATAAATACAACACAGGGATTTCTAATGAATATATCTATTTTGAATATCGAGATAGTGATGGACTATACGAAGGTAATTTACTAGATACCGGTCTATTGGTCTACCGAGTAGATTTAGATTTTTACGATCAAGGAAATGTTGAAGGATATTATAATGATAGCGGTATAACTGAAGAGGAAGTCTTTGTGTTCAGACCAGGTATCATTTATAGTGGAACGACGATAGAGTTCCCGGACTTTGACGATGAAGATATTGATGAAGATGGCGATATTGACAAAGCAATTCTCTCTGATACAAACACATACGATAGCATGGGAATAGGAACTGATATTCCAATGTTCAGCAGTAATGGTGAATTACTGAATATTCAAGTAACAAATGTAGTGGAACACGATGGTTATATCACATTTGATGTGGTATTTCCGCCTTCAATCACCTTAGATACTGATATGATAATCGATGAAAAAACAGACCTATATTTAGTGGATCTTCCAAGAACACAGTATGAGGTATCAGTGAATAATATTCCTAATAATGCTGCTGTTTATTACACCTTAGATGGTTCTGTACCAAACATAAATTCTCTACAATATTTAGGTGATAATATTCTTATAGATAGTTTAAATAATGAAGTGAATGTTGCTATATATCTAAATGGTTTCTTATATCAAAGCTTGTCTGAAACTTACCATTTTACAGAATCAATTGAAACCAACCATAATCCTTATGGAAACATGGAGAATATTAGTTGGCTTATTCAGTATACTTCTGAAAGTGATTTAACATTATCATTTTTAAATAACTTCTCTTTTGAAGAAGATTTTGATTACTTGTATATTTCAGATGATACAAGCACAGCATCATACACAGGAATGGACCTAGTTGATCAAGAGTTATCATATAGTACAAACTCCATATTATTACAATTTGTTTCTGATGAATACCTTGATGACTACTATGGATTTTCTTGCGAAGTAACATCTAATTCTATATACGGAATAGAACTAATCGGGGTAGAAGATATAAATGTCGATGTGTTTGATGTGTATATCGATGAAGGCTATTCGTTAAATTTTGAAAATACATTGTACTATGTTACAGTTAACAATACTGTAAATGTTGATACTATCGGAACTTATGAAGTATCATATTTCTTGTATGATAACCTAGATGAACTCATCATGACTGTTACAAGAACCATAAATGTAGTTGATGGTATTTCGCCAAATATAAGCCTTATCGGCGAAAGCAGTTTAACATTAGATGTATTTGATAGTTACATAGAACAAGGTGTAAATATTCTGGACAATTATGATACAGAAGAATTAGAGTATGTTGTCGTCGGATCGGTTGACACCGACGTTATTGGCTCATATACTTTAACCTACCAAACTATGGATTCCTCCGGTAATATAAGTAATGAAATTACAAGAACAGTACATGTTGTTGATACTGCAGCACCAGAGCTTACTCTAAATGGAGACACCGAAGTAACTGTAGAAGTGTTTGAGGGATACTCAGAATTAGGAGTAACAATGACAGATAATTATGACCTTATAGATGTCTTGCAGTATGCTGTAACAGGCAATGCTGATACAGATGTTATAGGATCATACACGCTAACATATTCGGTAACAGACTCTTCAGGAAATATCAGTGATGAGATAAACAGAATTGTTCATGTAGTAGATACTCAACCTCCATTTCTAAGTTTAAATGCTAGTGTAGATACTTTGTATGTAAATCAAACGTATGTAGAGAAAAGTATCGCTTATGCAGATAACTACGATGATGAATTAACAATAGAAATAATAGGATCTGTTTCTACAGAAACCGCTCATGTTTATGAGATTCTTTATAGAGTTGAGGATAGTTCTGGAAATTATTCTACGCTATCTAGATTTGTATCTGTAATAGAACCTGAACAGATTGAATTTGTCTGTTCTCAAACACAGACAACTTACATAATAAATAGCACTTATCAAGTACCAACTTGTACTGTAAATGAAGTCAATATTCCCGCTAATACAAGTGCAATAAATTCAGTTCTTGCTGGAACATATGAGATTCTATATGAGTTTGAACGTAATAGTGTTACATATACTTATAGGACCTACATCTTCTTCTACGGCTCAGATAGCATAAGTAATATTGCCGTACTTGCCAGGAAGGAGGATTTAGTATGAAAAAATTACTATTTTTAATTCCTTTGCTTTTTATCATTTCTTGCAATTCTGTACAAAACCCTGAAATTACCCTCCCAATTGGTCAAGATATAATCAACATTACTGAAGAACATATTGATGAGGGTTGTTATTTAAAATCAGGCCTAACGAATCAAGAAATGCTGGTTGTTTCTTCAAATGTTAATTCTGAAGAGCTAGGTCAATATGAAATTGTCTATCAAATCGTATATAAAGAAATAACTTATACAGCTAAAAGAATTGTTATGATTGTAGATAGAGTTCCACCTACAGCAGCATTGCTTGAGGGAATTGATACAATAAAAGCAAACAATGTTCATGTGGATGCTGGAATTACTACCACGGACAATTACGATACAGAATTAAGTATAGAAGTAATAAGTAATGTGGATGTCACCACACCAGGAACCTATTCTATTATTTACATAGTAACTGATGACTTCAATAACAAAATACAACTTACAAGATTTGTAACGGTAACAGAATAACCAACAAAGAACTTTTACTAAGATTTTTCTGAATGATATAATTATAAAAAATCAACATCTCTCTAATTAATCCCATGAAAATAAGGAGGTTCTATGAAAAGAACATTTAAAGATATTCAACAAAATATTCTTCTTTCTATGATAAGACCTCTTGTTTACTTGTGGATGAGGATTGATGCAAAACGAAAAGTTCATCTAGGGCCAAATATAAATTACAAACGCAAAGAACCCTATATTATGCTTGCAAATCATACATTTCTATTTGATGTTATACATGTTCCATTGCGGTTTAAGAATGTTCCTTTTATAATTGCATCACAAACATTGTTTACAAAACAGCCTGCAAAGTTTCTTGTAACACAAGTTGCTCATGTTATCCCGAAATCCAAAGGAAGAAGTGATCTTAAAACAATTAGGAACATATACAATGTAATAAAAAGGGGATATCCAATTTTAATTTTCCCAGAAGGCGATACAACCTTTTATGGCGAAACAGGCTATGTTGAAGAATCTACAATGAAATTAATTAAGAAATTAGACATTGATGTAATTACTTGTAATGTCAAAGGTGGTTATTTGTCAAAACCTCGTTGGGCTACCGGGAAACGAAAAAATCATAACATTGAACTGTTTTACAATTTAACCATTCCAAAAGAGAAATTGCATAACATGACTATCCCAGAAATTAGCACAGTTATTAATGATGCTCTCTATCATAATGACTATAAATATCAGAGAGAACATATGATTCCTCATCCAGGAAAGAAATTAGCGGAGGGTATTGAAAACGTTATTTATGTATGTCCTCACTGCAAAGCTATTAATACTATTATTTCAAAAAACAATAGTATAAAATGTACGGCGTGTAAAAAAGAAGGTCATATTGATAAATATGGATTTATACATGGGTTCAAATATGAAAATTTAATTGAATGGAATGATTTCCAACGAAAATTTACAGAAAATCTCAGAACATCCATCATTAAAACTGAAGGGTTTTTAAATTTTCTTAAAGTAGAAAACGAAGCTCAAATTCCTGTAGGAAGAGTTTCCGTAACGTACCAAAATGGTGAAATTGTAGTTTCTGGATCTCATGAAATTGTGATTCCTATTTCTGAAATCCAAAACGCAACAATTACATTAAGAAGAGATTTTGGTTTTCTGCATAATAACAAGCATTACCTCATTAATCTTGATCAATATGGAGCTTCATTCTTAAGAATCGTCCAAGATAAATATTAAGCTAATAAAAACAGCATACTGACTAAAATCAGTTAGGCTGTTTTTTTTACAATTAGTGCTTATATTTTTTAAATTTTTCTAGAAACATGTGTTTTTATAGTGAAATTGTATTTCTTATCTAAATATGAATAGACTCTAAAGTTGGATTAGGACAAGCTACTATAAATTTAGGACCTTCTGTATCACTTAGTGGTAAGAGTTTAGCCGCTTTAATAGGAATTATACTAAATATAATTCTCAAACCCAATAAAACCAAAAAAATTATTGAAACTAAATAAGTATTCAAATATAAAAAGACTTCTCTTTTCAGGAGAAGTCTTTCTTAATATATCAGTTTAGAATTTACGATTTAATAAAATCTTCATGCCCTTTTGTCCACTCAATTAAAAAATCTTGCAATTCTGGATATTCTGGGCTTCTTGCTCTTCTTACATAGAATCCACTTGTTGACATACCTACTAATAATGCTTCATCTGGATTAAGTCCTAGCAATAGTCCTAAAACAAATCCAGCATTGAAATTATCTCCTGCACCTGTAGACAACTTCGGTTTAGCAATATATGGTCCTTCTTCTGTATAGTATGTTCCTTTCCATACGCAACAAGATCTGTCAATAGGATGAATCACAACAGAATCAATTTTAAGATAGTTAAATAACTCAATGTTTAAATCCTTTAGAGCTACTTGCATATGGGCTAAGCTTTCACTATCAAACAATTCAAGAACATTTGCGATATCATATGCTTCTTTCTTATTCAACCCAAGAACTACAGAAAAATAACTATTGAATTTTCTAAGTAGATTCAGAGCTTCAATTATTTCTATATTTTCTCGTTTTTCAGGATCTGCTAAATCAACAAATAAGATTGGCTTTTTATTTCTCTTTGGTAGCTTTGGAACAATATTTTCGATTATCTTTTTCCAAGTATCTGTCATATAGGGCAACATAGACCAATTTACTGAAGCAAATAAATCAGCGCGACCTAATAAATCAACTATTTTTTTCTCTCCTAAATTATTAATTAGTCTTTCATATGTAACATCATTTAAAGACGCCATTTTACCAAACAGTAATTTCCCATCGTCAAATTCAAGCGCATCTGTGTGACCGTTGGCTGCTATCGAATATAATGTAACATTCTCTTCCATAACCTTAAAAACACCATCTATACTAGGAAATCCTAATGCTCCAATATAGGTGATTTTGGAATGGTGCTTTGATAATGCATTACACATAATCGGGCCATTTCCTCCAATTTTCTTTACTGTTGGAACCAACTCGATATTCGTAGAAAGCCCACTTGCTTTTGAAATTCTATTTGCAAATTCTTCAATAGTATTCACTCGATTAAAATGTTCGCTATCAAGTCTCTTATCAACAACATTAATAATCTCATCTACAAATCCGTCAAATCCTATCAGCATAGAAAGGTTGGTGGGATTTTTTTCTTTTAACTTATTTGCCAATTCAATTCTTTTGTCAATCATAGATATTCACCTCATAAAGTATAGTTAATTTATTGATTAGATAATTTTTTCAAAAAATATAATCCAAGAATATTATATCATACTCTTGGATTATATTTCATCTCATATATATAGAAGTATCAGTTTGATAACACTAATTTCTTACAAGCATTTTCATATTCAAGTTTCAATGTTTCAATTAATTTTTTTACCGAAACAATTGTTTTAGTTTTATAGGCATTGCTACCTGCAAATGCAAAGCCATGAGTCATTTTTCCTTTTTTAGCATTAAATAAGGCTAAGGAGATACAGTAAGGAGCTTGTTCCTTTTTGCAAGTTATAATACAGTC
>CAZUQS010000025.1:0-4108 GCA_964622615.1 uncultured Candidatus Izemoplasmatales bacterium
ATCTCCCTCTTCAGTAAATTCATCTAAATTTACTTTGTTTTTATTCTTTTTTTCGTTTGATATCATATCAAAAAATTCTCCAGGAAGAACACCTCTTTTCGCTAATTCTTTCACTATTTCATCAAATTCTTTTGATTTTCTGTCAAGATAGTGAAAAATTTCTTCAAGAGTTAATTTACCATTCTTTTCAAAAAGCTCACTTAATCGCTCAATTATTTGCTTTTGGTTCATGTTTTCTCCCTTCTAATTTCAAAATGCTGTTTCTCTTATTAAGAATCTCTGTTTTATATTTGAAATATTCTTCGGAATTATTTGATTCCGAAAATAATTTTGCTTTTGCTTGTAATTCTTCTATGTCTTGTTCTAATTTGGCAATCTCCAAAACTCGAATACATGATTCAAAATCATCCAAACTGTATTCATAGTCTTTTCGAAGTAACAAGCCCTCAAATTTATCCTTGTTTTTACCAGTTAAATCTGATTTTAATATGATGATTGCAGATGATTCATCCTGGCCTAGAGAGCTATATTTCTCCTTGGCAGTGGAAATCAAATAACGAACATCATGATCTTGAAACTCTAATAGATTAAATCGATCATTCACGGTGTCTCGATAACTAATATCTTTTAAGTAATAATTAAATATGGTCTTTTCTGCTTCTCGATACCTTGGTTTAGCAACTTTGATTACTTGTTGTCTTTTTATAATCTGTTTGTAATTTTCCATGATGCGATTATCAATTTGATATTGTTGGTAATCATTAACCAAAGTTTGATAGTTTACCAATGTATCGCTTGAAAATTTTTGAAAATAGATTTCTCGAATCATTCCTGAAGTGGAAGCAAAAAAATCAAATAACTTATTCTTTGCCATTTCAATTTCAGCTGGTTTAGTTAAATTCTTATTTTCTATAATCATTTGATAAACAAAATCATATTGATCTAATTGATTATTTTCCAAATAATATTTGAAATCATCGTGTTGCGTCATGTAGTCATCTGGATCAACACCTTGAGGCATTAAAACGATTTTAATGTTGAGTTGTGCTTTTTCTAGTAATTTTAAAGCTTTGTAAGTAGCTTCTCTCCCCGCACGATCACCATCAAAACAAATGATCACATTATCGGTAAACTTCTTCATTAATAATGCTTGATCAATTGTTAATTGAGTTCCCATCGAACATACGGTTTCTTTGATACCAAATTTGTTAGCTTTGATAACATCCATATATCCTTCCATTAAAACCATACGATTGTTCGTTCTAATGTATGGTAATGCTCTGTGAAGGTTATACATTAACATTCCTTTGCTAAAAAGTTCCGTATATGGAGTATTTACATACTTTGCTTGATTATCTGAATTACCAAAAACTCGACCACTAAACGCTACCAATTTCTTGTTTTCGTCATGAATTGGAAACATAATACGATCACGGAACAAATCATAATAATCATTGTCCATACTTTTATTTATTAAACCTACATTTAGCATTTCTAACGGTTGAAAATCTTTACCCAGCTGATCCAATAATCCATTTCTTCCACTTGGAGCGTAACCAATCTCAAATTCTTCGATGGTTGGAATATCCAATCCTCGATCAAGAAGGTATTGAAGTGCTTTCTTACCCGTGTCAATATTCAGTAAGTTTAGTGTAAAATACTTCAATGCCATTTCATTGACTTTGTAAAGATTTACATTGGATTTCAATTGTTGATAATTGTTGTCCAATTCCATTTCAATATTATATTTGTCTGCTAAATAATGTAATGCTTCTACGAATGACATATTCTTATACTTTTGAACAAATGTAATAGAATTTCCTTTTTCCCCACAACCAAAGCAATTGAATATTTGTCTCTCTTTACTTACGAAAAAAGACGGTGTTTTTTCACTATGAAAAGGACATAAGCCTTTCATGTTTTTACCAGCTGCTTGTAATGGAACAAACTCACTGACAACATCAACAATATCAGCCGTATCTCTAATTAAATCAATTGTATTTTGACTGACTGATGCCATAGATTCACCTTCTTATCTGATTTTATTTTTTCAATTCGATTCTAAAATATTCGTTTAATTCTGTGATTGGTAAACGTACTTGTTCCATCGAATCGCGTTCTCTTACTGTTACTGTTTGATCTTCTAATGTTTGTTGGTCTACTGTTACACAATATGGAGTTCCAATTGCATCTGCACGACGATAACGCCTACCGATATTACCAGTTACATCAAAAGAGACTTCATAATCATTCAATAGTTCTAGATAGATTTCCATTGCTTTTTCAGAATGATATTTCTTAACTAGTGGCAATATAGAAATTTTTATCGGTGCCAATGCTTTCGATATCCTCAGGAGTGTTCTAGTTTCGTTATCGTTGATTTGTTCTTCTTCTAGAGAATCAAGTAGAAGCGCTAATAAAAGTCGTTCCACCCCTAAACTTGGTTCTATAACATATGGAACATAGTTTTCATTTGTTACTGGATCCAAGTAGTCTAACGTTTCTCCTGAATATTCTGAATGACACTTCAAATCATAATCGGTTCTAGAAGCAATTCCCCATAGTTCATCAAATCCCCATGGATATTTGTATAGAATGTCTGTAGTTGCATTGGAATAGAACGATAATTTTTCTTTTGCATGATCATAAAATTTTATGTTTTCTGATTTCAAGCCTGCTTTTCCAAGGAAATCAAGCGAAAACTGTTTCCAATACTCAAACCATTCCATTTCGGTTCCAGGTTTGCAAAAGAACTCTAATTCCATTTGTTCAAACTCTCTGGTTCTAAAAATGAAGTTACCTGGTGTGATTTCATTTCGGAATGATTTCCCGATTTGACCAATTCCAAATGGTATCTTTTTACGAGAAGTTCTAAGTATATTTTTAAAATTCAAGAATATCCCTTGAGCTGTTTCGGGTCTCAAATAAATATCATTTGTTGATTCTGTCGTTACACCTTGTTGGGTTTTAAACATCAAATTAAATTCTCGAATTGGAGTGTAATCAAATCCACCACAATTTGGACATTTAATTTTATGTTCCATAATATAGTCATACATCTCGTTATAATCCCAGCCATCTGCGTCTACTTCATTTTTAGTTGCTTTAGATATCAAGTTATCAGCACGATGTCTTGCTTTACAGCTTTTACAGTCCATCAATGGATCTTTGAATCCACTTACATGTCCAGTAGCTTCCCACGTCTTAGGGTTTAATAAAATAGACGAATCTATACCTACGTTGTTTGGGTTTTTTGCTACAAAAAAATCCCACCAAAGTTTCTTGATGTTATTCTTCAAACTCACCCCTAAAGGACCATAGTCCCAAGTGTTTGCTAATCCACCATAAATTTCCGATCCCTGATATATAAATCCATAACGCTTTGCGTAAGCGTTTAGTTGTTCTATTGTATATTTCAAATGTCTCATCCTCTCGTTTTTTTCTGCATACTACACCAGTATAATTATATGTTTTAACACTTCTAATGTCAAGTTAACCAAATATAATATATTATATTTCAAGAAAAAAGAACCTATCAGTATCCGATAAGTCCCATTAACATTTTACGTGAATTACTCTTAAAATTTAAATGGTACTGATAATATTTGTCAATAACTAGTCTAATTTCTTTCAATAGTGCGTTATCTACTTCTAATATTTCTGATTCCGACAAGTCAAAATAATAGATTTTCATTATCTCTTCAATAGCAGCATCTGAACCACTACTTTGACCAGTTAAATGAGTATTACAACACATTCCGCCTGCTGGAACTGAAAATTTCAAATTGTCCGTACGGTCACACTCAACGCAGTGATGAAACATTGGATTGATACCAAGCATATATAACAACTTGAGTTCGATCATATTTAGATACGGTATGTATTGTTCGGTAGTATCTACAATTGAGAATATTTTTAATAAAAAACTATATAGTTTTTCGTGATCATGTTCGTGGGTTGAGAAATAATAAATAATTTCTAAAACGTGCAAAGAATAGGTGTACTTTTCCAAATCGCTTGAAATGTTTCTGTAATCGTCTAAAACATCCCCATCTCTAAGTGTTCTTAGGTCTTTGCCTGATACATGTAGCCCAACTTTACTCAGTAC
>CAZUQS010000025.1:4118-11868 GCA_964622615.1 uncultured Candidatus Izemoplasmatales bacterium
CTTTTCATCTTATTATTCCCATGAATTAGAACGCTAATTAATCCCTTATCGGTGTAAAGATAAATGATTTTTGAACTCTCTTTATAATTAAGCTTTTTTAGGATAATACCTTCAATGTATTCCAATATTATCACCCATTTTGGTCTGGTTTATAACCATAATTCTTAAGGTAATGTTCTCGGTTACGCCAATCCGCTTCGACTTTGACAAAGAGTTCAAGATACACTTGTCGTTTCAATAATACTTCAATGTCTTTCCTAGCAGCAGACCCAATGCCTTTTAGCATTCTACCGCCTTTTCCAATCAAAATACCTTTTTGTGATTTCCTCTCAACAACAATCGTAGCCATAATACTAAAGATTTTCTTCTTCTCTTTGAATTCCTCCAAATATACCATAACGGAATGAGGAACTTCCTCATGCGTATATTCAAGAATCTTTTCTCGAATAAATTCTTGAATGATAAAGGTTTCAGGACGATCAGAGATTTCTCCATCCGGATAAAATTTAGGACCCTCAAGCAACTCTTTTTTAATATCTTCAATCAGCAATAATACATTATCACCGGTTAAAGCGGATATTCCAAATATTCCTTTAAAAGAAAATTCTTTTTTATAGGTTTCAATTGCAATTTGTAAGCGATCGAAATCGGTAATCGTGTCCATCTTATTGATGATTAAAAACACTGGAGTTCTAATGCTCTTAAGTTCTTTTAAAATACCCAAATTATAATCCAAAACATCATCGTATGCATTGATTAAAAACAATACAAGATCTACTGTTTTAGCGGTTGATATTGCTGCAGACGACATGTATTCCCCTAATTTGGTTTTCGCCTTGTGAATCCCAGGTGTATCCATGAAAATGATTTGAGAATTTGGGTCATTATAAATACCAGAAAACACGTTTCTGGTAGTTTGTGGTTTACTGGATACGATTGCAATTTTTTGTTTTATAATTTTATTTAGTAATGTTGATTTCCCAACATTTGGTTCCCCAATGATTGTTATAAATCCTGATTTAAACATTACAAATCCTTTTCAGTGAATCCGTATGGTAATAAGTCTTTGTTAAGAACTTTTTTAAATTCGCCTTTACTATTCGCAAAAATAACAGGAGCATCCTCTTCAATGAGCTCACGCATTACTTGGCGACAAGCACCACAAGGCGATACAAAATGTTCTTTATCTGTATACACCATAATTTGTTTAATGTCTTCTTTTTTTACTCCATTTGAGTACGCTGCAAATAAAGCGCTTCTTTCTGCACAATTACTAAGACCATAAGATGCATTTTCTACATTGATACCTTTGTAGATTTCACCATTTTTTAGTTCCAATACTGCAGACACTCTAAATTTTGAATATGGTACATAAGCGTTTTTAATATTTTCTTTTGCAATTTCAAATAATTTTTTCATAGTTTACCTCGCATATTTCGTATTTTTCATAATCATTTTTTGTTTTTTGGTCATTTCTACTTCATCTTTGTCTAAGATATGATCATATCCCAAACAGTGTAGGAATCCGTGAACAGCTAAAAATGCTAATTCGCGTTCACATGAGTGTCCCATTTCTTTAGATTGTTCTAACACTTTATCAATTGAGATGAAAATATCCCCAATCTCATATAGATCAGAGTCGTTTTCAAAACTTAAAACATCCGTAGATTTATCGATGTTACGATATTGTTTATTCAATTCATGAATTGCGTCATTATTCACCAATACAACAGAAACAATGGTTTTTTCAGACAAAGCTAAGTCTTTATAACCTTTTTTTAAGATATTCGTGATAATTTTCTTGTACTTTCGATTGTTATTATACTGATTTATATAATTAATTTTAATCATTTTCAAACCTCTGAATAATCGTTTGAACAAGAGGATGTCTTACGACATCTGTCTTATCAAAATATAGGATTCTAACGGAATCAATATCCTTTAAGATTTCGGAAGCTTTTACAAGTCCTGAAACCATTCGTTTTGGTAAATCACTTTGTGTAATGTCTCCTGTTACTATCATTTTAGAACCAAACCCAAGTCTCGTTAAAAAGAGTTTCATTTGGTTGATTGTAGTGTTTTGCGCCTCATCTAATATCACATAAGCTTTATCCAAGGTGCGGCCTCTCATATAAGCTAAAGGTGCTATTTCAATGGTACCTTTTTCAATGAGTTCTGTTGTTTGTTTTACTCCAAGGATTTCATACATCGCATCATATAAAGGTCGTAAATATGGATCTACCTTTTCCTTTAAATCTCCTGGCAAGAATCCGAGATTTTCTCCCGCTTCTACAGCTGGACGAGTAAGTATAATTCTCTTAATATCGTTTGATTTTAATTTTTTTAATGCCAACAATACTGCTAAATAGGTTTTACCAGTCCCCGCTGGACCTATGCCAAATATCAACGTGTCTTTTTCAATTGCTTGTACATAGCGTTTTTGGTTTAAGGTCTTTGGATAAATTGGCTTACCTGTAAATGTTTTAATGATTTCTATGCGATTCAAAAACAGAGATAAAATCTCCTCTTCGCTAGAATCATGTAGTAATTGTTTAATATAAATGATATCCCGATCACGAAAGTTCACATTGTTACGGATTAATTTAATCAATATGGAAAACAAAGAACTTAAATCTTGAATGATTAATTCGTCCGTTGTGTCTACAATAATATCCTTGCTATTAGAGAAAATCTCTACTTTATATAGCTTCTTAATTAAGGTTAGATTCTTATCTTGGGAACCAAATAATTCTACAAGTTCATTTAAATTTTCCAAATCATTTTCAAGTTTTACGATATTAGTCACTTATATCAATCACTCCTTTGTTATTATTATATCATAATAACACCTATATACGATATACTTATCCGTCTTTTCAAGGGAAAAAAGAATGACAATTCAAGGTCTGAATTGTCATTATCTGATTGTTTTATTTGTTTTTCTTCGCCTTATTAGCACGGGCTTTTAATTTTCTTGTAACACTTGGTTTTTCATAATACTCTTTTTTGCGGGCTTGGGCTAGAGTTCCTGAACGAGAAACATCACGTTTAAAACGACGAAGTGCATCCTCGATACTTTCATTTTCTTTTACAACTGTTTTCGCCATTGCTTTCACCCCATTTCTTCACTATTGACATTATACTAAATTATTCGTGTTTTGTAAACTTATATTTTTTGTAAATAGTTTTATTTTGAGGAAAAATGTGATAAAATAGTTATAGTTAATTTGTAGGAAAAATAATTATTTACAAAGAAGGTATAAACATGAGGTTATTATATTCTATTGCAGGTTTGGGATTGGAATATGTTATCATTATAGCTGTAGCAGTTATTGTGATAGTTATATTTATTGCTGCGCTTACAAACTCTGCGAAATACGCAGGACGATACAAACGCTATTATAAAAAAATTGATAAGACCATTACGAAACGTTACAATGGAAACCTTTTGAATGAAGATATCGTGAATTTGTATTCAAGAGATCAAACCAATACCTATAAATCCTTAAAGGGTAAGGGGAAACGTAAAGTTAAGAAATATTTTGATTACTATGTAAAAGCGATTCCAGAACAAGTGATCTTAAAAAGTTTTACAACATCCGATAAACATAAGAATCAAGTAGTAATATTACTACTAAATGAAAATGATAAAGTTCAATACCGTTGGTACAACAAACGAAAAACCAAAGGTATTATAAAAGCAGCAAATAAATATCAAATGCTAACCGCCTATATTGCTTTCTTATTTGAATTACCGCTCAATATTCACGAAGGTGCTCCATACCGTTTTACAAACCATGATAATGAGTTTGTGTTAACGTACCAAATCGTTAAAAAGGTTAAAAGTGGTAAGCGCAAAGTAAAAGAGAAAAAACTCTCTAGAAAAGAATTGAAAGCGCAAGCAAAGGTTACGAAAGCCAAAGAGAAAAAAGCAAATAAAAAACGAAATAGATAATCCAGCAAAATTTTGCTGGATTTTTTTTATTTTATTTGATGTATTCCTCAATCCATAGCCAGTAATCTCGGCTATGTATATGATACTTATGTGCAAATCCATATCGTTTAGATTCGATATATATTGGTAGTTTCACTTTGAAAGGATCCGTGCTTCGATTATGCTTCATTGCAGTAAAGATCTTTGTAGTAGTGAAATCGTTACTTGAATGCAGCTTGGCAATATAAGTGATATTGTTGGCTTTTATTTCATAATCTAGTTGAATATCATCCTTATCAATTTTCTCAGATATGATCGTGCAATACTCCACTTTGGAATCTAAGAATTCTTCAATTTTTTCACGAACAATTAAATTAATATTAGCAAAGCTTAAAACCAGATTATCTCCCTTATCCTCAGAAATCTTGAAGCCAACACTGATATGTGTTTGAATCGATGGTTGATTCCATTTCCTTACTACGGAGTGAATGGAATCATACCCAAGTTCAAATGCATGTTTAATGGTTTCTACCAATATCTGTTTTGCATATCCTAAATGCTGATAATCTCGGTGTGTTTCTAGGCCACTCACATAGTAGACTTGCTCTCGTTTCATCAGTCTACAAAGAGACACGATTACATTGTCATCATTGATTAGAATGGTATAAAATTCAAAATTTTCATCCTGCACAAGCCCATTCAGATAATCCTTGAATTCGAGTTTAATATCCTTTTGCAACTTGGTGGTTTTCGTTTTTGATAGTTGTTCTAGATAAAATCCACGGTCCGTTTCCAATCCATTGTTATAAACATCAAACCACTTTGACTGTTCTTCTACTGTTAATTGTTGAATCTTATCTTTGTTCCAATACTGGATTTCCATTGAATTTCTCCTATGATTGCAACATTATTTCTCCGTAACAGCATTCTTCTGTAAATGATGTTATTTTTATTTTTAACTCTTGACCGATGAGTGATTGGTCTGCTTTTATGCATACCAATAAATAATCCCTTGTATGCCCTTGTATGTACTCGCCTTTTTGTTGTTCTGGAATCAGATAGTGAATTTGATTGATTTGATTTTGGATATGTGTTGTTTTTAGTGTCCTACTTAGCTCAAGAAGCTTGTGCACTCGTTCTTTTTTGATGATACCGTCAATTTGATCTTTCATTTTTGCTGCCATGGTTCCTTCTCTTCTAGAAAATGGAAACACATGAAGTTCTTGAAAATTCACTTTTTGTATGAATTCATATTCCTCTTGAAAATCAGCTGCTGTTTCTCCTGGAAAACCAACGATAACATCTGTTGTAACCGCTAAGTTAGGTATATTGTGTCTCAACTTTTGAATAATAGCATAGAACTGCTCAGTCGTATATTTCCGGTTCATTCGTTTTAGTATACGATTGGATCCGCTTTGGAGTGGTATATGGATATGGTTTACAATCTTTGATGACTGTTGAATCACTTGCACTACTTCATCCGTTAATTCTGTAATTTCTATGGATGATATCCGGATTCTTCTTAATCCTTCAATAGTTTCTAAATCTGCTAATAGTTCTCCAAATGAATAGTCTTTCAAATCTTCTCCATATCCGCCAGTATGTATTCCTGTTAGCACAATTTCTATATGACCTGATTGAACTAATCTTTTAGCTTCTTCCAATACAACATTCCTTGGTTTCGAACGAATCCTACCTCTTGTATAAGGAATAATACAGTACGAACAAAAATTATTACAACCATCCTGGATTTTCAAGAATGCACGTTGATGATTTTTGAAGTCACTGATGAATAAACGATCATAATTCTCATTCGTTTTCAAAGGTTCCACTTTGTTAAGCTTTTTATTTGTACTTAAGTATTCTTCTAAATACTCAATAATCTTATCTCTATTTTTTGTTCCTAGGACAATCTTCACACCATCAATTTGCAAAATTTCTTCTGCCTTTAACTGTGTCAAACACCCCATTGCAATCACAATTGCATTGGGGTTAATTTGATAAGGTCTTCGTATATATTTTTTTGATTTTCGTTCACCAGTATTTGTGACCATACATGTATTAATGACATATATATCACTAAATTGATCAAACTCTACGATTTCGTATTGATTCTGTTCAAATTGTTCTATAGCAGCTTCCGTTTCATACGAATTGACTTTACAGCCCAGAGTATTGAACGCAACTTTCATGTTATGCTTCCCACTGATATCTAAATGCGGACGCTACGAAAATAGCTGCAGTTTCACTTCTTAGAATTGTTTTCCCTAATGAAACAAGTTTTGATTTTGACTTCAAGAATTCAATCTCTTTATCATCAAAACCACCTTCAGGTCCAATCAAGACAAGTACCTTCTTTGTTTTTGCAATTCGTCTAATTTGACTAATAAGAGAATGGTCATTGCCTTCCCTTGCATATGCTACTAAAACATAGTCATAATTACCTAAAGGTAAGTCATAGATTGTTGATAATTGGTTTACAACGGTTGGTTTTGTACGCTCACTTTGTTCACTAGCTTCTTTCGCAATTGTTTTATAGCGTTCATGTTTCTTTGCAAAATTATCAATTTTAATAATTGATCGTATTGTTTCCAAAGGGTAAAATTCACTTACACCAAGCTCTGTTACTTTTTGTAATACCAATTCGAAATTGTCTTTTCGAATCAACGCTTGGGCAATGGATAAATTCATCGTATTGTCTTCTCTAATGATTTCTTCTAGTATTTTTAGAACAATACTATCTTTTAGTATTTCAATGATTTTCGCTTTAAATGTTTGTCCTGAATAGTTGCAAACAACAATGACATCTTCTAAATGTAGTCTCATCACATTTTTAATATGATGAAAATCATTATTTTCTATTGTTACAAAATCACCTTCAAAGTATTTATCTTCTACAAAATATCGTTGCACAAACATCACCTCCTTATATATATTTGATCTTTTTTATACATGAAACAAACCACTGAAGTGGTTTATTCCATATTTTTAATTGCTTCATATGCTCTTGCGTTTCTTCCTTCTCTTAATGTTACTACTGTTGTATCTGTGTATTTTGACAATACTTCCATTTTTTGTGGTGGCGTTGCTAAAATAATTTGTACAGGAAGTTGTTTTATAAATTCCATCATCGCTTTGATTCTTGATGTATCCATTTTATCAAATACTTCATCAAAAATAATTAATCCTATGGTGTCGTGAATACGTCCACTCTTCGCTTGTTCAAATAGTCTAACAAAAGATGCTAGGGTCGCTACATAGAATGGTACTTGAGTTTCTCCACCAGATTTTTCTTTGAATACTTTCGAATATAATATTGATTCTCCTTGAACATTAGTGATCAGGATATCATAGTCCATATAGGTTCTATAATCTGTAAAACGATTTACCACTCCTGGTGAATTGATATCTTCGCTCGCAAGATTTACAAACAATTCTTCTAGTTGTCTTTGATACTTCATTTCAAAATCGTAGTTTAACATTTCCGTACCGGCTTTAAGCGATTCATCACTTAATACCATATCATAATAGTCTCCATACTCTTTTGATTTTGGGAAGATAAATTCATAGGTATCTTCACCGAAATGAATATCCGCTAATGTTTGGTTAATGCGACAAAGGTCATCTTGAGCAGATACAATATAGTCTCTTAGTTTCGCAATGAAATCTTCTTTAAATAGTTTTTCAAGAAATGGGCGTATGTTTTGACTGTCTCTTTTTATGATCTCATCGACAATATTCCATTTGAATTCATCCTTAATTTTGGACAAAGTCTCCTCCAATTCTGAAAAATCACCAGATAGCTCACAGATAGCC
>CAZUQS010000026.1:0-11819 GCA_964622615.1 uncultured Candidatus Izemoplasmatales bacterium
AATAGGAGGAAAATATGAGTAAAGAAGTAAAACAATTTCAGACAGAATCGAAAAAATTATTGAACTTGATGGTTCACTCGATTTATACAAATAAGGAAATATTTTTAAGAGAGTTAATCTCTAATGCTAGCGATGCAATCGACAAGTATCATTTTCTAAGTTTAACGGATGATTCTCTAGAAAAAACGAATGAATATGAAATACATTTAGAGATTGACAAGAAGAAACATAAAATTATGATTTCCGATAATGGAATCGGAATGACACATGATGAATTGATTAGTAATATTGGTACAATTGCCAAAAGTGGTACCTTGGAATTCTTAAAGAACATCAAGGATAAAGATGTTAAGGATACCGATTTAATTGGTCAATTTGGTGTTGGATTCTATTCTGCATTTATGATTTCTAAAAAAGTAGAAGTCGTTACAAAATCTCCATTTAGTGACACAGCTTTCCGCTGGACCTCAAAAGGGGAAGATGAATTTACCATTGAAGAAGCAACAAAAGAAACAAGAGGTACTGAAATCACTCTATTCCTACGTAAAAATGAAGAAGATGAAAACTACGAAGAGTTCTTAGAAGAATATAAAATAAGATCTTTAGTAAAAAAATATTCTGATTATGTAAAATATCCAATTACTATGGAACATGAAAAAACAGTACAACGTCTTGATGAAGATGGCAAAGAACTAGAAAATGAATATGATACTGTAATTGAAAACGAAACTCTCAATCAAATGATTCCAATTTGGAAGAAAAACAAATCAGAAGTAAAAGATGAAGAGTTAAATGATTTCTACAAAACGCAATACTATGACTATAATGATCCAATGTTTCGAATTTGGACAAATGTAGAAGGCTTATTAACGTACAACTCAATCATATTTATACCAAGCAAAGCACCACAAAATCTATATTCAGATAAATATGAAAAAGGGCTTCAACTCTATGCAAAAGGCGTATTTGTAATGGACAAGTGTAAAGAATTAGTTCCAGATTACTTGCGTTTTATCAAAGGACTAGTGGTATCTCCTGATTTAAATTTAAATATATCTAGAGAAATCCTTCAGCACAACCGTCAATTGGTTAAAATCCAAAAGAATATGGAAAAGAAAATAATCAATGAACTCGAAAAAACATTAAAGAACGAACGTGAAAGATATGAAGATTTTTGGAAAGTGTTTGGCGTAAATATCAAATATGGAATCTATGATAACTTTGGAGCAAACAAAGAACTGTTGCAAGATATCATTATCTTTGAAACAACCAACCAAGATAAATACGTAACGTTAAAAGAATATATCGAACAAATGCCTAAAGAACAAAAAGAAATCTATTATGGGTCTGCACATTCAAAATCTGCACTTAAAGGAACACCACAAATGGATGTTCTAAAATCAAAAGGATTCGATGTGTTGGTATTAAAAGATGATATTGATGAGTTTATGATTCAAATCCTTGGAGAATATGATAAATTGAAATTCAAATCGATTAATCAAGGAGATTTGGATATCATAGATGATAAAGAAAAAGAAGAAGTAAAAGATTTAGAAACAAAGAATGTTAATCTTCTTACAAAGATTAAAGAATCTCTTCATGATGAAGTAGATGAAGTGAAACTATCTACGAGACTAACAGATTCACCAGTATGTTTGGTTAGTGGAGATGGATTATCATTTGAAATGGAAAAGGTTATGAGCCAAATGCCTGGGGATACTGGTATGAAAGCTAAGAAAATCTTAGAAATCAATCCGCAACATGAATTGTTTAAAGCAATAGAAAAAGTATATAAGAATAATCCAGAAAGTATTGAAGATTATGCGAATCTGTTATATAATCAAGCATTGTTAATCGAAGGACTTGAAATCAAAGATCCTGTTGATTTCTCTAATAAAATGGTTAAAATCTTGATTAAAGCAGCGAATCTAGGAGATACCAATGGAAAAGATACTGAAGAACATTAAAAAGGAACTTGAAAAAATACAAAAAGAAAACAATTTAAAATATAGTCATATCAACAATCATTATCAAGAAACGCTGCGGTACATAGCGTTTTTTGCACTGAATCATAAGAAACATTATCTTGAGCTCAATATTATCTATCAGAAAAGAGAAGAATCATTGAGTTTTATATATAACTATGCGTTTAATTCAAAGACTATTGTCGTGAATGAAACCCATTCTCTTGCAAATTACCCAAATGATAAATTACCTGGTATTTCAGAAGTGAGTAAAGAAAAAATAAGTGATTTGTATAAATTTGAAGTAGTAGAAAGTCAAATTAAAAATGTAGTAGATATTGATACTCAGTGTGAAGGTATTTTGACTATATTTAAAAAGAATTATAAAAGCATCATTAACCACGCTAAAAAAATTGCAAAAATAAAAAAAATTCCTGAATAAAATCAGGAATTATTTTTTTAGATAATGTTCATCGATGACACTTAGATAATCTACTGGTTTTCGATATCCCTCTTTAATCAAATAAGCATGCTCTTCAAATTCTTCTAAAGAAATAGATTTCTTGCCAGCTTTAGAGCGTTCATAGAAACTTGAAACATATTCACTGTCTAGAAAATAGATGCGCTCAATGGAAGAAAAATAGACGATAATGAAACTAATTGCCCCATGTTCTTTTACACGCTTTAAATGCGATACTTGATGTTCATGGATGTTCTTTATCGGGAATGATGTTTTTGATTTGGATTCTTTTGCTTCAAAATCAATGTATCTTCCTTTATATATCCCATTGTAATCCGTTGTAGAAGGAAGCTTATAGTAAGCTTCAGTAATTTTCGCTGCGGAACGGGTTCTATAATCAACACTTACAATTTGAATTGGAATTGGTTTCTTATAGATAATCGCAATATCATTGTCTAGATAGAACTCATTTGTACGATTGATCATCGATTCAACGTTCATTCCACGATTTGCAGAAGATGTAATTTTTCTATCCGAAACAATCTTTTTATTCGGGTATTTTATCATTTTATCACCATCACTATTTTACCATAAGACTAGAGTTTTGTCTTAAACAAACAATATTTTTCAATTATCGAAAAGAATTGATGCTTATTTATCGTAATATTTAATTTTTATTCTTAAATGTTGTATAATAAAATAGATAAATATTGATTTATAGGAGGAATTATGGCCCAAATAAAATTTTATGCATTAGGCGGTATGGGTGATAACGGTAAGAATCTTTACATATTAGAAATTAATAGCAAAATCATAATTTTAGATGCTGGACTCCAGCATCCTTCTGGAGATTTGCTTGGTGTAGATGCAATAGTACCTGATATTACATATTTAGAATCTCGTAAAGATGATGTGGTAGGAGTCTTCTTATCACACGCTCATGATAAAAATATTGGAGCTCTTCCAATGTTGTTAACACATATCAAAACGAAAGTATACGGAACTAATTTTACCGTAGAAGTTGCTAGAGACTTTTTAGCAGATAATAAAATGAATCATTATGATTATCAATTTGAGGTTGTAAAATTTAATACAATCATTAAATTTGATGATTTTGCAGTCGAATACTTTAGTACAACACATTCTGTTCCGTTAAGCGCTGGAATCGTTATATATACAGAAGATGGAGCATTTGTATATGCTACCGACTTTACCTTTGATCAAAATGTAAATCCATATTATAAAACGGATTTAAAGAAAATAGCTAAGATCTCTGATTATGGTGTATTAGCCTTACTATGTGAATCAAGTGGAGCGGCGAATGTTGGACATTCAAATACCAACATCAATATCAAAAAAATCCTAAGAAATGCAATTACAAGATCAACTGGAAGAACGGTTGTTGGTATGTATTCTACGGAATTATCGAATATTCAGTTGGTGATTGATGAAGCATTAAAAGCTGGGAAGAAATTATCAATTATCGGACGTAAAGCGCAACGTATGGTGAATATTGGTGAACGAATGGGATACATTCAGATACCAGAAGATAGTTTGGTAAACTTACGCTATATTGACAGCGAAAACCAAAACGATTTCAATGATGTAGTCTATTTAGTAACTGGTGAACGTCATGAACCATTCTTTATGTTACAACGTATGGCAAAAGGATTTGATCGTTTACTACATTTAAATGATAAAGATACGGTAATCTTTATGTGCCCACCTTTAATAGGTACGGAAAAGATTGCGGCAAAAACATATGATGTACTGTGTAAAACCGGAGTGAATATGGTGAAGGTTGATAAATCCTTCTTATCTCGTTTTCATGCTTCCTCCGAAGATATTAAATTCTTATACTCGTTACTCGATCCTAAGTTTATCATTCCAATCAATGGTGAATATCGTTACCAATTAGCACAAGCTGAAATCGCAAGAGAATATGGGTTTAAAGAAAACAACATATTCCTGTTAGATAATGGTGAAGTAATTACCTTCAACAAAGGTGTGAAGGAGAAATTCCATGATATGGTTGATAATGGTACCATTATGGTTGATGGAACCTATGAAACTGATGTCAGTGATACCGTCATTAAAGAACGTGAACTCTTATCACAAGATGGATTTCTTTTGATTATTGCAAATATCAATGGTGCTACTAGGGAAATGCTAAATAAACCTGAAATCGTTAGTCGTGGGTTTATCTATATGAAAGATAACGAAGATATCATTAAAGAAATAGAAATTATCTATCAATTAGAAACGAAGAAGCAATTCAGTAAACACCGTATTGATTCGAAACAATACAAAGACAATGTAAGATATCAAACACAACGGTTCTTATATGATAAAACTAAACGAAAACCAATCGTGATACCGGTGATTATCGATAATCAAAAAGAAGCGATTTGCGAAATTATATAAAAAAAGGTTTAACCGCTAAGGTTAAGCCTTTTTCATACATAAATTTCCGTAATGATTTAGGTTAAAATTCCAATAATAATAAAGACATAGAATAATATTACGAGCGCAAATAAGATGAAGTAAAATAATAAGCCTATAAAAGACCACTTCAATGTAATCTTTGAAGCAAGTGGATTAGAGTGTCTTTGTAGAATAAACAAAATAAGTCCTAATAATGGAATGAAGAAAGCAATAACTCTATGTAAAAAGTAGCTTTTTCCCTTATAAACTGGTTTCTTCGATGTAATTCGTTTACCACATTCTAAACAAGTTTTGTCACCTACACTAATGGATGCACCGCAATGAGGGCAAGTTTCCATAATTACTTTTCCTACTTTCTATTTTTTAATATTTTTTGTATCTTTTCATATTCATCTGCGTACATTGTTTCTAGTTTTGTATGTCTTTGAGGTATATAGTATCGTTGATCTTTTAATTTATCCGGTAAATATTGTTGTGAAACAATATGACCATCATAATCATGCGCATATTTGTATGGTGTTTTTTTATCATAGGTTGGATTGTTGATTAAATGACTAGGTACAGGATACGTTAATCCTTTGTTTACATCAGCCAAAGCTTGATCAATTGCTAGATGTGCAGAATTCGACTTTGGAGAAATACATAGTTCAATGGTTATAGCACCCAATGCATTTCTTGCTTCAGGCAACCCTATTTTTAAAGCAGTATTACAAGCCGCGTCGACTTTAACACCCATCATTGGGTTTGCAAGGCCTATATCTTCATACACAATCGCTCGAATTCGTCTTGCTAAAGATTCGAGATCTCCTGCAGCTAAAAGTCTTGCAAGATAGTGAAGCGCAGCATTGACATCACTACCACGAACAGATTTATGAAATGCACTTAATATATCATAGTAGTTATCCCCTGTTTTAAACGTGCTTTTACTTGCTTCGGGGAGATGTTTTTCCATGTAATCAAAATCAATTGTGTCCGTATCATTCGCTGTCAAAACAAGTAATTCTAACATATTGATTGCTGTGCGGACTTCACCATTGCACATCGTGCTTAATTTTTCATAGGTTTCATCTAATATCGTTAGATTCTTCTTATAGATCGATAAATCGATTTCTTTAATAAAATGTTCGATATCTTTCGCTTCAGGACGAGATACTTTAAATATAGATACACGACTCCTTACTGCTGGATTGACAGAAATATAAGGGTTTTCTGTTGTTAAACCAATCATGACAATATTACCTTTTTCTACGTAAGGCAATAGATAGTCTTGAATATCTCTATTCATTCGATGGATTTCATCTACGATTAAAAGTACATTGTTATATAATTTTACGGTTTCAACAATCTGTTTTAATACCGCTTTGGAATCTGTTGAAGCATTGAATTTAAAGTGATTTAATGGGAAATGATTCGCTATAATATTTGCTAGGGTAGTCTTTCCAACTCCGGTAGGTCCATATAGTATCATTGAAATCATATGATTCTCATCAACTAATTTTTTTAGTATATCAATTAAACGTTCATTCCCTAAGACTTCATCAAATGATTTCGGTCTTACATAATCAGCCAATGGTTGAACCACAATATCACTTCCTTTTATAGGGTAATTATATCATATTCTTTGCAAAATCGAGAAAAAAGCATATAATATATATAGATAATAAGAAAGAGTGTGATGATATGCTAAAAGATGATATTTTAAAACTAAAAAAAGAAAAAAATGCAGTTATCTTAGCGCACTTTTATCAAAACGATGATGTTCAAGACGTCGCTGATTTTGTAGGGGATTCATTAGCATTAAGTAGACAAGCTGCAACTACGGATGCTGATATCATTGTTTTCTGTGGTGTATACTTCATGGCAGAGACAGCGAAAATCCTTTCACCGAGTAAAACTGTACTATTACCGAAGGAAAATGCATTGTGCAACATGGCTTCCATGGTGTCTTATGATGCTTTAAAACAATATAAAGAGGATAACCCAGATCGCATGATTGTAACCTATGTAAACACACGGGCTGAAATCAAAGCATTATCTGATGTTATTGTTACCAGTTCAAATGCAGAAAAGATCATGTTAAATTTTAAAGATCGTAAAATCATGTATGTTCCTGATAAAAACTTAGGATTATATTTGAAAGATAAATTAGGTCTAGATATTGAAGTGTGGCCTGGATACTGTTACATACATGAATTGATAACACTAATGGATGTAAAAAAACTTAGAAAAGCACATCCAGATGCAAAACTTCTCATTCATCCAGAAGCACCACTTGATGTATTGAAACAAGCAGACTTTGTTGGTTCAACAAAACAAATATTAGACTTTGCAACCGATTCGGATGCAAAAGAGTTTATCATTGGTACGGATAAAGGAATCATTCATGCATTGAAGAAGAATAACCCTAATAAAGCATTTTATTTGCTAACAAAGAGTTTATCTTGCTATAACATGAAAAAGATCACGGTACAAGATGTTTTCGAAGCATTAGATAAAGAACAACATGTAATTGAAGTGGATCCAGAGATTGCTAAAAAAGCCCGTCTGGCATTAGATGAAATGATGAGGTTAAGCTAATGAATAAACATTGTGATGTACTAATCATTGGGACTGGTTTAGCCGGTCTTTTTGCTGCTATCAATATTGATCCAAAATATAAAGTACTTATCATTACAAAAACAGAAATACAAAACTCGAATTCAAAACTAGCTCAAGGTGGTATTGCTGTAGAGTTCAATGAGAATAAAACGTTACATGAAGCACATATACAAGACACTCTAAGAGCTGGGGCATATTTGAATGATGAAACCGCTGTAAGATTTCTTGTAAACAACGCTTATGAATCCGTAAAGAACTTGATTGATTTAGGTGTTCGTTTTGACCTTGATAAACAACATAAGTTCTTATTTACAATCGAAGGTGGTCACTCCACAAAACGAATTCTACATAGTGGTGGAGACGCTACTGGATATAATGTAATTGAAGATCTAATTGGGATTGCAAATTCAAGAAAAAACATTACTTTCATTATCAATACAATGGCATTGGATTTGGTAAAGAAAAACAATAAAATCATTGGAACAGTCGTACTAGAACAAGAAGCAAAACACTATGTTATTTATGCAAAAAAAACGTTGATTGCTACTGGTGGTGTTGGGTCTGTTTATGGTTCTACAACTAACGATTTAAATGCAACTGGTGATGGAGTTGGAATGGCATTCAGAGCTGGCTGTAATTTTCAAAATATGGAGTTTGTTCAATTCCATCCAACAGCATTATATTCGGAATACAATACCAGTAGAAACAGGTTCTTAATTACGGAAGCTTTGCGAGGGGAAGGAGCATATTTAATTAACGTAGAAAAAGAGCGTTTTATGAAAAAATATGACCCAGAAAGAATGGAACTTGCACCACGCGATATTGTATCTCAAGCAATCTATAGAGAGATGTATGATACCTGGACTGGACATGTCTATTTAGACACTACTCATTTAGACCCAAAATACCTAGAAAAAAGGTTCCCAACAATATTCAATTATTGCAAAAAACAAGGATACATTTTGGGTATGGATTTGATACCAGTAGCACCAGCTGAACACTTCCTTTGTGGTGGTATTAAAACAGACCTTTTAGGGCATACAAATGTTGAAAATCTATATGTAACCGGAGAGTCAGCTTACACCGGTGTTCATGGCGCAAATCGACTTGCATCCAATTCGTTATTGGAATGCTTAGTATTTAGCCTTTCAGCTGCAAAAGATATGAATAAAACAATCGATGGTGTAATTGAAACGAATGGGTATATAATAGAAGAATTACCAAATTATAACTATAATTACAAACCAATCAGAAAAAAAATCGGCGACTATATGGATGAACATGTTTCAATTGTCAGAAATGAACAGGGGTTAAGTTTAACCCGAAAAGTATTTGAAGACATTGAAAGCAATTTTATGAAACATCCTAACCTTACAAAGTATTACTATGAGACACTAAATATGGTTCAAACTGCTTTGTTGATAACAAATAGTGCTTTAGATAGAAAGGACAGTCTCGGATGTCATTTAAGGATCAAGTAATAAAAACAAACTATCATACTCACATGTATTTATGCAGGCATGCCAAAGGAACGGTAGAAGATTACGTAAAAGAGGCAATCAAACTTGGATTCAAAGCACTTGGCATGAGTGATCACGCTCCATGGTCGGAATTGAAGGATCGTTCCGTCCGAATGAAATTGAGTGATTATCCAATCTATTTAAAACAATTGGACGATGCTATAAAGAAGTATTCAGATCAGATCACAATCTATAAAGGATTGGAAATCGAATACTTTAATCATAAAGACAAGCAATATGAAGATCTTTTAGAAAAATTGGATTACTTGATACTTGGTCAACATTATATTGAAATGAATGATAAATTGATTAGTGTGTTTAAAATATTTTCAATAGAAGAATTGACGGTTTATAAAAATACAGTTATCAAAGCAATCAACTCTGGTTACTTCAAATTTATCGCTCACCCAGATATATTTCTATTTTCTAGAAAAGAACTATCTCCAGAAATTTTGTCAATAGCAGAAGAAATCATTTTAGCTGCGAAAGAAAAAAACATACCTCTTGAGATTAACGCGAATGGAATTCGCAAAGGAAAAATAATGATCGGTGGAGAAGAACGTTACAAGTATCCAAGACAAGAATTTTGGCAACTCGTAAAAAAACACAATGCGAGATGTATCATTTCAAGTGATGCACACAAACCAAATTTATTGTATGACGAAGCAGTGGAAGAAACGTATAATTTTTCTAAGCATCTATCCCTGCCAGTAGAAGAAGAACTATCCTTTGATTAAAAAATAATTGCTTAGAATCGAACTATACGAATTCTTTTGAGTCAAATCTTTACCCTATTAGGGGTACAATTATACCTACTCTATAAGAAAAACGAAAAATTCGGCCGATTTTTGGTCCGGATTTTTTAAAACTCAAGATTAGTAGAAACAGCAACAACTAATATACTCATGGCCTATATTTGAATATGTTTATATACCAGCAGTAGAACTATAAACCCTTCATATTCGTGTAATCAATATCATTTGATGTTGTTTCGTGGAGAGTTCTGCTGTTTTCTATTAACTCAAATAAGTTCATATAATGTATATTATGTTAACTAAACGCAAATACCTATACGGCGCGGTATGTTAAGGGTCTGTGGACAAGGTGGAAAACTACATTGGTACTTATTCCGCTAAAAATGGGTCCTTATTTTCGATAAGAAAAAAACACTCCCAAAAAACGCTAGACTCATACCCCATTTTTTGATTTTGTATACTACGTTTTTTGCAATATATGATATAATACTTTTAGATAAATGAGGTGATTACATTTGCGCAAGATATATATGATTTTTACTGGTGGTACAATCTCAATGAGAATTGACGATGTCAGTCGGACGATTAAACCTGCCCTCTCAGCCAAGCAAATTATGCTTAGTCTTTTGGAAACGAATCTTTACAACGAATTAGAGGTCATTGAATATTCTGAGATTCCTTCTCCCTCAATCACACCTTCTATGATGCTTGATATTTCATATATTATCAAAACTCATTTAGAGTTGGATGATGCTCAAGGGTTTGTCATTGTACATGGAACAGATACATTAGAGGAGACAGCTTTTTTCTTAGACACTGTCATTGACTCTGAAGTTCCAGTTGTTGTGACAGGATCAATGAAGTCAAGTTCTGAACTTGGATTTGATGGAATCAATAATTTGGTTTCTTCTGTTTTAGTTGCCAAGTCAACTAAATCAAGAGGACGTGGTACCCTTGTTGTAATGAATGATCAGATTAATGCTGCTAGTGAAGTTACAAAAACTAACACCTTAACACTAGATACATTTAAGTCTATCGACTTTGGACCACTTGGTGTTGTTGATAACCGTGAAGTAATCTACCATCGTGAAGTAAGCTACTCTAGAGAGAAAGTTTTAGTGGAATCTGTATCAGATGATGTTCATCTTGTTAAGGCTTATGCAGGTTGTGATTCTTCTTTAATCGATTATCTTGTTAGAAATGGATCAAAAGGAATCGTTATAGAGGCTTTGGGTCGTGGTAATTTACCTCCTACTATGCTTCAAGGGGTTGAAAATGCTATTAAGAGCAACATTCCTGTAGTGATTTGTTCTAGATGTCCTTCCGGTAGAGTATTGGATACGTATGGATATTTAGGTGGTGGTAAGTATTTGACTGAATTAGGTTGTATATTAGCTCCATCATTGAATGGTCAAAAAGCAAGACTTCTTCTTATGCTAGCTATTCAAAAATCTTCTGATAGGGAATACTTAAAGAGTTTATTTACCATATAAAAATAAAGGCTCAAATCATAGTCGATTTGAGCCTTTTCTTTATACATTTTATTCTTCTTCTAAATCATCAGAATTTTCTTTATCTAATAGTAAACGATTTAATTCATCAACTTCTGTTTTATATTTTTTTGAAGCAATAAACAAAGCAATACCGTAGATAATACCTATGATCAATATAATGATATAGATTGCCCAAACTCTAGTAAATAGATAGTTTCCAAATATATTTCTAAGTACAAATAGTGTTGGGATTATTATGATATATCCTAGGATTGCATTGACATATCCTTTTCTTTTTTCTGACTTGAATACTCGAATAGCAAAACTAATGAATATAGAGATTATTAGAGCACCTATTGTAACCCTTATATATCCCATATTTATTTCAAGCACTCTAATGATATACATCGATAACAGCAACATCGGAATACTCGTAAAGAAAAATGTTTTTACAAAAGTATTGAAGTATTTTTTCATACGTTTTTCCCCCCAAGTTTTGATTTCAATATAGGAACATATTTTCTAGAGATAATAACCTTCTCATTGTTCCTAAGCAATGCTTCCATTCGGCCATTAATACTGGT
>CAZUQS010000027.1:0-11704 GCA_964622615.1 uncultured Candidatus Izemoplasmatales bacterium
TACAGTAGTAGGAATGATAAATGTTGATAAGCTATCGATAACCAACGAAACTTATGATAATACGTTTATTCTTGTGACTGAGAATAAATTAGAAACACTAAAAGACGTATATTATTTTAATTATACAGATTCAGCTATTTTTACCGGTTCAACATCGGTTGATTTGGACAGTGTATTTTATGAATCATTTATGGGAGCTAGTTTTGAAATAGATAGTTCTCTTCCTAATAATGAGATACGCACTTCAGCAGAAAGATATTATGGCGATTGTGATGCTACTATATGTTATTTGGAAGGAACACTCGACATTCAGGATTATTACGTTGAGAATAGTTTTGATGATATTGTTATTGCTTATGATAAAACACTTATAAATTACACATATTACTTAAATGAATTTACCTATAATAGAATGTTTTATGATGATATATATCAAATATCTGTTTTTACGAAAACCGATATTGGAGTTGCTGGTTTTGTAAGAGATGTACAAAAAATTCCAGGGTCTGCCTTAGATTTTAAATACAGAGTAAATTACCCATACGATTCAGAAGCGTCAAATGAATTTGAAGCACTGATTCTATTGGTAACAAGTATTGGATTAATTCTATTAATCATTGTGACTTTAGTTGGCTCAACATTAATTACATACGTAATATTTAGAGCAATCATCAATACAAAACTTCATGATTACGCAATATTTAGAACAATTGGTGCAAATCAAAACACAATTAAAGGATTTATATATTTAGAAAACCTTTATGTTGTGGGAATTTCATACTTAATATATTTAGCTGTGAGTATCAGTATTCCATTGAAATTCGCACAAGAAAACGTATTATATGCTTTAAAAGTATTTAGTTTCTGGGATTACATTGTGTTTTTCTTCTTGCTAGTGATTATGTCACTTACCATTTCGAGAAAATATTGTAATAGGATATTTAAACAATCTGTTCAGAAAACTTTGAAAGCGGATTTGGGGTAACAGATTATGATAAAATTAACGAAATTAAATAAATATTTTAATAGAGGAAAATTAAACGAAATTCATGTAATTAATGATACTTCTTTAGAATTTCCTGAAAAAGGATTGGTTGCATTAACCGGACCTTCCGGGTGCGGGAAGACAACATTACTAAATGTGATTGGTGGCTTGGATAAATTCGGTTCAGGAGAAATTAATTTTGATGGACAAATTATCAAAAAATACAAACCATTAGAATGGGATATTTTAAGAAATCATCATGTAGGATATATTTTCCAAAATTATAATTTAATTCCAGATAAAACAGTCTATGAAAATATTGAAGTATCTTTGAATATGGCAGGGCTATACGATAAGAAAGAAATCGAAGAGCGCATAAATTACGTGTTAGAAACTGTTGGCATGTACAATTATAGAAGACGAAGTGTATTAGCGTTATCCGGCGGACAGCAACAGCGCGTTGCAATCGCAAGAGCAATTTCTAAAAATCCTAAAGTAGTTTTAGCAGATGAGCCAACTGGAAACTTAGATGCAAATAATACATTTGAAATTATGAGCATTATTAAGAAAATTTCTGAAACTTGTCTTGTGATTTTAGTATCTCACGAAAGAAGCTTAGTTGATTTCTATGCGGATAGAGTAATTGAGCTAGCCGATGGGCAGATCATAAATGAATTTGATAATCTTGGAAGCAGGTCATTCGAACATGTAGATGAACGAAACATCTACTTGAAAGACTTGACCAAAGATTCTTCTTTGGAAGAACATAATATAGAAAGATATTATGAAAAGGATATGGATGAATCATTATCATTTAAGGTGATTGAAATCAAAGATTCCATCTATATAAAAGTGGACACTAGTGGTAAGAAAAAAATCAAATACATAACAGAAGATAGCGAAATACGATTATTGGATGCAAACTACAAAGCAAGAAAAACCGAAGATGTTTCAGAATATTTATTTGATTTAGACCAATTTGGTTCTATTGATAGAACAACAAACAAGAAATCATTTATCAAATTTTCAGACACATTAAAACAAGGCTTTAAAAAAGCTACTAGCAGAAGGAAATTTATTGGTTGGTTATTTTTAATTGCTTACTTTGTGATATCTGCGTTAGTTGTTTACCAATTATCTACATTCGCAAGTTTAACAAGATTAGATGAAAAGCAATTTTTAAGAACCGCCAAAGATCTAATATCCATTACAACAGAACAAGGAGTTGAGTCCGCCGACATTGACAGTATATTACTCAATGTTGATAATGTGGAATGGTCTCCTTATTACCAAGCTACAAGCGCTAGGGTAATATATAATGAGTATTATCAAGGAAATGCGGGTTCATCAATATCGATTTATCCAATGAAAGCATCTTGGGTGGATGAGAATGATATTCTCTACGGAAGATTGCCAGTAAATAATAAGGAAATTGTGATAGATAGTTGGATTGCAGAAGATATATTAGATAGAAAAGCTTATGCGGATTTAGGAGTCATCGAAATAGAAGATTTATTAGGACAAATACTATATACCCAAAACTCTTATTATTTAGATTTTGAGATTGTTGGTGTTATAGAAACAGAATCTCCGATTGTCGTTGTCACTGATGAAGCAATCTTCGGTTTTGTGGAGTCTTATGAAATGATTTCACAAGGAAGTATGGATGGATCTTATACCATTGCTGAGGGTAGAGATATCCTAGCGACTGATGAAATACTTGTCAGTTCAGAAGTTGAGATAGATTTAGGAACAAGTATTTTAGTTTATGATCACAATGTAACGGTAGTTGGCAAGTATTTATATACCCTATCTGAAAACAGCATTTATCAAGATATTGAAATAAGTTTGATGATTGTATCAAACGAAGTTGTGGAAAATATGCTGAAGGGTCAAATTGATAATATGAGTTATTTTCAAACAGAAGCTATCTATTTCTATTCAGACGATATTGATAAAGCTATTGATGATATCAACACTTTGGATAGCGAATATGAAGCATTTAACTCTTATGAATCTCAAAGAAATTATAGTATAGACCAACAAAGAGAAAATGTTGCTGCTCGAATTCAATCCATTGTAATTACACTGGTAGGAATCGTTATCTATATATTCTTTATGATGAGATCAAGTATGCTTAGTAGAATTAAAGAAATTGGAATTTATCGCTCTATTGGGGCAACAAAAAGAGATATATTTAAGATATTCTTGGGTGAAATATTCTGGTTTACAACACTGGGATCATTAACTGGATATTTGGCTATGTCATTATTGATAAACAGAATTCAAAATATGCTTGGGGATATCATATCAATTTTCTATTTCCCAATTTATTATTTCGTAGGTGGTATCATTGCAATTTACTTAATAAACATAATATTTGGACTTTTGCCAATATTTACTTTACTCAACAAAACCCCATCTGAAATCAATGCAAAATTTGATATTTAAGAATATTAATCTTTCAATAAAAAAATCTTGACATATATAGTATATATATTGTATAATATTTCAGCGTGTCAAAAGGTATTTTGAGTGGGAGGAAAATAAATTCCAGTTACCACATCACGAAAATAAGGAGGTGTCTTTCGTGGCTAAAGAAATTAAAAACGTTGTTAAACTTCAAGTTCCAGGTGGAAAAGCAACACCCGCACCACCAATTGGACCAATATTGGGCCAAGCAGGAGTTAACATTCAACAATTTTGTGTGCAATTCAACGATTTAACAAGAGAACAAATTGGTTATACTATTCCAGTGGTATTGACTGTATATGCCGACAGGTCATTTACATTCATAACTAAAACTCCACCAGCAAGTGACTTGTTAAGAAAAGCGTGCAATCTAAAAAAAGGATCAGGAAATTCTGTAACTGATACTGTCGCAACAATTACTTGGGATCAATTAAGAGAAATCGCGACAATTAAAATGCCGGATTTAAATGCAAATGATGTTGAAGCAGGAGCTCGCATTATTGAAGGTACAGCAAGAAACATGGGAATCGTCGTAAAAGACTAAGTTTATTGGTTGTTTATATATACAACTATATAATGGGAGGACATTCCGCTAACACCAAATATAGGAGGAAATCAAAATGGCAAAAAAAGGTAAGAAATATATTGAAGCGCTATCAAAAGTTGATAGACTTAACAAATATCCTTTGCTAGAAGGTATTGACTTAGTAAAGTCAGTATCATTTGAAAAATTCGACGCAACAGTCGAACTATCATTCAACCTAAGTCTAGACCCTCGTAAAGCAGAACAAAACTTAAGAGGAGCATTAGTATTACCACATGGTACTGGGAAATCAAAAACAGTATTAGTAATCACTCAAGGTGAAAAAGCTAAAGAAGCTGAAGAAGCCGGAGCAGATTTTGTTGGTAGTGATGACATGATCGAAAAAATCAAAGGTGGTTGGTTCGATTTTGATGTAGTAATTGCTACACCAGATATGATGGCATCATTAGGAAAAATAGGACGTTTACTTGGACCAAAAGGATTAATGCCTAATCCAAAAACTGGTACAGTAACAATGGATATTGCAAAAACAGTAAGCGATTCAAAAGGTGGTAAGATTACTTACCGCGTAGACAAATTTGGAAATGTCCAAGTTGTTGTTGGAAAAGTATCATTCGAAAGTGCACAATTAGTTGACAATATCACTACCGTAATGGATACTATGAAAAGAATTAGACCATCAACAGTCAAGGGTATTTATATGAAAAACGTTACGATCTCATCTTCAATGGGACCTGGCGTAAGAATTGAAATTTAAAAAAATAAATAACTTTATCAAAGACAGCAGGGGCATAGCTTAATTATCCTGCCGAGACAAAGAAGAACAATAAATATAAAGCTTATTTATTCCTCTTTTTCTCTCGAAGAAGAGGTTTTCTATTTTATTAGACATAAGGAGGTCTTTAAATGGCTAATCAAAAAATTATTGAATTAAAAGAACAAGAAGTTAAAAAGATCGCTGAAAAGATGTCAAGTGCAAAATCAGTAGTAGTAGCTGAATACAGCGGACTAACAGTTGAAAAAACTGAAGTGTTGCGTCGTCAACTACGCGAAGTAGGTTGTGAAATGTTAGTTATCAAAAATAACATAACAAAAAGAGCAGCTGAACACGTTGGGTATAATGGTATCACTACAGGTTTAAACGGTCCAAATGGAGTTGTATTTGCATTTGAAGAATCAGTAGCAGCAGCAAGAGTATTGCATACGTTCGCTAAAAAGAATCCAAAACTTAAAGTAAAATCTGGAGTAGTAGATGGAGATTTTTACGAGCCAGCACAAATCAAAGAAATAGCATTTTTACCAAACAAGGAAATATTACTTACGATGTTAGCATCACAATTAATAAGTCCACTAAGAGAGTTATCTTTTGGATTATACTTGTTAACAAACGAAGAAGAATCAGAACAAACTGAAGAAAGTAACTAATTAGGAGGAAAAAAACAATGGCAAAAATTAAAGCAAAAGAATTTATCGATTCATTAAAAGAAATGACAATCTTAGAAATTAAAGAACTAATCGATGCAATGAAAGAAGAATTTGGAATTGACCCATCTGCAGTAGCAGCAGCTCCAGCAGCAGCGGTTGAAGAAGTAGAAGAAGGTCCAAAAGAAGTTGATGTAATCTTAACAAATGTTGGTGCTTCAAAAGTTGCAGTTATCAAAGTTGTTAGAGAATTAACAGGACTAGGTCTTATTGACGCTAAGAAATTAGTTGACTCTGCACCAGTAGCAATCAAAGAAAAAATCGGCGAAGATTCTGCTAAAGAAATTGCTGAAAAATTAACTAAAGCAGGCGCAACAGTAGAATTGAAATAATTTTAAACTAAAGCCATAAAACCTGAGCATATGCCTCAGGTTTTTAGCGTTTAAAGGAGTATATAATTTGAATCACTATTACTCAAAAAATAACGACAATTTAGACAGTAATGAAAAAATAATACGTGTGAAAATATTTGATAAAAACTTCCATTTCATAACTGATAATGGAGTTTTTTCTAAGTCTGGATTGGATTTTGGATCAAGATTATTAGTTGAAACTGTAATTGGTATAAATTGCACTGATGTTTTAGATCTTGGGTGTGGTTATGGCCCAATTGGTATCGTGTATAAACAATTTAATAATAACTCCAATGTTATAATGTCTGATGTCAATAATAGAGCTTTGGGGTTGGCTAGGAAAAATTCAGAATCGAACAAACTTGATATGAACATTATTGAAAGTGATGGTTTTGAACTGATAAATCAAAATTTTGACTTGATTATTACCAATCCGCCGATTCGGACTGGCAAGAAAAAAATATATCAACTTTTTCACGATTCACATGCTCATTTGAATGAAGAAGGAACGTTGATTTTTGTAATAAATAAACAGCAGGGTGCGATGTCTGCTATCAAATTTTGTGAAGGAATTTACAATGTAGTTAATGTTATCAATAAAAAATCGGGCTTTTATATTATACAGTGTATAAAGTGATTGACTAAGTTGCGGCGTTGTGATAAAATATTAAAATGCGATAGAATGCGCATTTTTTGCATGCTTGTGTTGGAAAATAACGAATTGATGGGGTGATTTTGTGAATTACAAAACCGTAAAATACGGAAAAACAAGAGAAAGAAGAAATTATTCGCGAGTTAAATCAAATGTAGAGTTACCAAATTTGATTGAAGTTCAAACTTCTTCGTTCGAATGGTTCATTAAACAAGGACTAGGAGAACTGTTTGAAGATATCTCGCCGATAACAAATTTTAATGGGAATGTGGAACTATATTTTGGTGGTTTTGAATTGGAACCAGAAAAATATACTGTTTCGGAATGTAAGTTAAAAGATGTAACATATTCTCGACCTTTAAAAGTTAACGTGCAATTAAAAAACCGTGACGTTTTAGACCCTGAAACAGGAGAAATCCTTACGGCTGATAGTATAAAAGAACAAAAAATATTTATGGGTGATATACCTATGATGACTTCAGAAGGAACATTTATTATTAATGGTTCTGAACGAGTTATTGTTTCTCAAATTGTCCGTTCTTCCGGTGTATTCTTCTCTGAAGAAGTTGATAAAAAAACCCTACAAAGAAAATACTTAGGCCAAGTAATTCCTACAAGAGGAGCTTGGTTAGAATATGAAATGGGTTCAAAAGACATATTGTATGCTAAAGTAGACCGCTCTAAAAAAATATATTTATCTACGATGATTAAAGCTCTAGGTTTCTCTACTAGAAAACAAATTGTAGATCTTTTTGGCGAACATGAGTATTTAGAGAATACGTTTGAAAAGGATTTAACTCAAAACTCTGAAGAAGCAATGAAGGAAGTCTATGCAAAGATTCGTCAAGGTGAAACAGCAACTATCGAAGGTGCAAGATCATTCTTTGTATCAAGACTATTTGATGAAAAACGTTATGACCTAGCTTCAGTAGGTAGATTCAAAATTAACCAAAAACTAGATGTAGTTTCTAGAATTAACCAACTATTCGAAAAAGATGTTGAAGTTCGATTAAATAGAAATATTGCAGATCCTGAAACTGGTGAAATTATCCTTGCAAAAGGAATAAAATTAAACCCAGAAAATTTAGAAATTATTGACAAAAATAGAAATGCAATCACTGAAAAAGTAAAATTTGACTCTGATTTAGAAAAAGAATTAAAACAATTGATTGATCGTGAAAATCGTGGTGAATTACCAAATGATAACGATAATACAGATTTCATTGAAAATATAGTTAGAGATACTTACATCGAAGTTCTTCAATTGAAAGTAAAAGAACATGGTATCACAAGAGATATTAGATTATTAGGTAATAACTCTTATGAAAACCAACTTCATATCACTACTTCTGATATCTTAGCTAGTATTTCCTATTATTTAAACCTATTCAATGGGGTAGGAAGTTTAGATGATATCGACCATTTAGGAAATAGAAGATTAAGACTAATAGGCGAATTGTTAAAAAATCAATTCCGTATTGGTTTAGCTAAAATGGAAAAAAATGTTAAAGATAGAATGTCTACAAAAGACCCAAGGGAGATTACTCCTCAAAATCTAATTAATATTAGACCTTTAACATCATCAATTAAAGAATTCTTTGGTAGTTCTCAGTTATCACAATTTATGCAACAAACGAATCCTTTAGATGAACTTACTCATAAACGTAGAATTTCTGCTCTAGGACCTGGTGGACTTACCAGAGATAGAGCTGGATTTGAAGTTCGAGATGTTCATCAATCTCATTATGGTAGAATTTGTCCAATTGAGACTCCAGAAGGTCAAAATATCGGGTTGATTAACTCTTTGGCTTGTTATGTAAAAGTAAATCAATATGGGTTTATGGAAACTCCATATTTGAAAATAGATCCAAAAAATCACAAAGTAACAAAAGAAATAGATTATCTCTCAGCGGACGAAGAGAGAAGACATGTTATCGCGCAAGCGAACGTTGTATTGAATGATGATATGTCAATTAAAGAAGATCGTGTTGTTGCAAGACATAATGGTGATACGCGAATTTTTAATAGAGCTGAATGTGATTATATGGATGTATCACCGAAACAAATTGTTTCTGTATCTACAGCTTCGATTCCGTTCTTGGAGCATGATGATGCTAACCGTGCTTTAATGGGCGCGAACATGCAACGTCAAGCAATTCCTTTATTGCAACCAGAAGCTCCATATGTTGGAACTGGTATTGAATATAAAATTGCTCATGACTCTGGAACCGCATTGATTGCTGAAAATGATGGAGTAGTAGAGTATGTTGATGGAAAACATATTAAAATAAGAAATAATGATGGTAAACTTGATAAATATGAACTGTTAAAGTTTATAAGAAGTAATCAAGGTACTTGTATTAATCAAACTCCGATTGTAAAAAAAGGCGAAGACATTACAGCTGGAGATATCATCGCAGATGGGCCATCAATGAGTGAAGGTGAACTTGCGATTGGTAGAAATGTAGTTGTTGCATTCATGACATGGAATGGATATAACTATGAAGATGCTGTTATTATGAATGAAAAATTAGTGAAGGAAGATGTATATACTTCTATTCATATTGAAAAATACGAAATTGAAGCAAGAGATACTAAATTAGGAAAAGAAGAGTTTACAAGAGAAATTCCTAACGTTGGTGATGAAGGCAGAAAATACTTGGATGAAATGGGAATTGTTGTTCCTGGCACCGAGGTAAAAGAGGGCGATATCTTAGTTGGTAAAGTTACTCCAAAAGGACAAACTGATCCATCACCAGAAGAAAAATTATTGCTTGCAATCTTTGGTGAAAAATCTCGCGAAGTAAGAGATACATCATTAAGAGTTCCTCATGGCGGGGGCGGAATTGTTCATTCTGTCAAAGTCTTTAAACGAGGAGAAGACGAATTAAATCCTGGCGTGAATATGTCAGTAAGAGTATATATCGTCCAAAAAAGAAAAATCTCTGAAGGAGATAAAATGGCTGGGCGTCATGGTAATAAAGGTGTAATTTCAAAAATATTACCTCAAGAAGATATGCCATATTTAGCAGATGGTACACCAATTGATATCATGTTGAATCCTCTAGGGGTTCCTTCAAGAATGAATATTGGACAAGTATTAGAAATTCACTTAGGAATGGCTGCGAAACATTTAGGTATTCATGTAGCAACTCCAGTTTTCGATGGTGTTTTAGAAGATGACTTGACTGCTATTATGAAAGAAGCTGGAATGGATTCTGATGGTAAATATTATCTGTTTGATGGTACAACCGGAGAACAATTCGAAAGTAAAGTTTCTGTTGGTGTTATGTATATGATTAAATTGGATCATATGGTTGATGATAAATTGCATGCAAGAAGTGTTGGTCCATACACATTAGTTACACAACAACCAATGGGTGGTAAAGCACAAAATGGTGGTCAACGTTTTGGTGAAATGGAAGTTTGGGCTCTTGAAGCTTATGGAGCTGCATACACATTACAAGAAATGTTAACTGTAAAATCTGATGATATCATCGGTAGAAATAAAGTATTTAAAGCAATCGTTGATGGGGAACCAATTCCACAACCAAGTTTGCCAGAGTCATTTAGAGTATTAACAAGAGAACTTCGTTCGTTGGGTATATATGTTGAATTGATTAACAGAGATACTGGTGCAAATGAAGTAAACAAGAGTTTAGTAGACAACGATAAAGATGATTATATAACTAAATTTGGATTTCAATAAAAAAGGAGAGATATTATTATGAGTCAAAAGTTTTCACATTTGAAGATAAGATTAGCATCTCCTGAAGAAATTCGTTCTTGGTCTTTTGGAGAAGTAAAGAAACATGAAACTATAAACTATCGTACATTAAAACCAGAAAAAGATGGATTATTCTGTGAAGTAATTTTTGGTCCTACTAAAGATTACCAATGTGCATGTTCGAACAAGTCTAAAAGAAGTTCTCACCCGGGGAAAAAATGCCCTGTTTGTGGTGTGGAATATACAGAAAGTAAAGTTAGAAGAGAAAGAATGGGACACATCGAGTTAGCAGCTCCAGTAGTGCATGCTTGGTATTTAAGAAATTCTCCATCTCGTTTAGCAACACTTCTTGATTTAAAAGCAAGAGATTTAGAAGAAGTTGTGTATTTAGCTTCATACATCGTAGTGGAAGCTGGAGATACTGATTTGGAATTTAAACAAATTCTGTCAGAAAGAGAATACACAGATAAATATTTTGAGTATGGTTCTAGATTTAAAGCATTAACCGGAGCTGAAGCGGTAAAATATTTATTGCAAAAGATAAATTTAGAAGAAGAAACTCTTAGATTAAGAGTTGAATTGAAAACTGCTTCTAAACAAAGAAGAGAAAAAATTGTTAAACGATTGAATGTTGTTGAAGCATTTAAAAACAGCGATAACAAACCGGAATGGATGATTTTAGATGTATTGCCTGTTATTCCGCCAGATTTAAGACCAATGGTTCAATTAGATGGTGGTAGATTTGCAACTACAGATTTAAATGACTTATACCGTAGAATTTTAAATAGAAACAATAGATTGAAACGTCAATTCGACCAAAAAGCCCCACATCTAATTACGAAAAATGAAAAACGTATGTTGCAAGAAGCTGTGGATGCATTAATTGATAACTCAAAACGCGGAAGAAAAATGGTAGTAGAGAGAAATAGAGCTCTTAAATCATTATCAGATATGTTAAGAGGAAAACAAGGTCGTTTCCGTCAAAATTTACTTGGAAAACGGGTTGACTATTCAGGTAGATCCGTAATCGTAGTTGGTCCGGATTTGGAAATGTATCAATGTGGATTACCAAAAGAAATGGCAATAACATTATTTAAACCATTTGTTATTAGAGAATTAATTTCTAGAGGCATTTCAAATAATATCCGTAGTGCGAAAACACTCATCGAAAAATTAGATGGTAGAATTTGGCCAGTATTAGAAGATGTTATTATGGAACATCCAGTATTACTTAACCGTGCACCAACATTGCATAGATTAGGTATTCAAGCGTTCGAACCAAAATTAGTAGAAGGAAAAGCGATTCGTCTTCACCCATTAGTAACACCAGCATTTAACGCTGACTTTGATGGAGACCAAATGGCTGTTCACGTTCCATTATCAGAAGAAGCCCAAGCAGAAGCAAAGGTATTAATGCTTGCATCCAATAATATCTTAGCGCCGAAAGATGGAAAACCGATTGTTACACCATCTCAAGATATGGTGTTGG
>CAZUQS010000028.1:0-11558 GCA_964622615.1 uncultured Candidatus Izemoplasmatales bacterium
CATTATGAAAATCATAGGATAACGTATAGTTTCTCGTAATGTCGTTAAAATCATCTTTATAATTTAGTAGAAATATATCTAAATAGTCCTGATAGTAATTTTTGGTATGGATATCATATCCAATTCCATAACTATCTGAGCTTGGATCATTCAGACTTGCATATCTTCTACATCTTATGTAATTTAATAGAACATTCGCGGTGACTCTCATTGGTTACTCCTATATTGAGTTTATTAATCCTAAAAATTCTCGGTACATGATTTGCATCCCATCTGGATGATCTGTGTCATGATTATCCAGTATGTCAATTGCATCAAACAGTTCGATCCAACGAACTTCCATTCCTGTTTTTCGCTCTTCTTTGGTTAATTTTATTTTCGTTTCATCTGGCTCATCATTTTTTAGTTTTGCGATAAAGTAATGATTTTCCCAAGAAGAATCCATGAAGTATTCTTTGAGGACTACTTTCTCTTCAACGATTTTAATCGAGTATCCTGTTTCTTCTAAGATTTCTCGTTTCAAACAACGTTCATATGTTTCCCATTTTTCTAACCCTCCACCTGGAAGAGTATAAATATTACTGTTTGTTTGGTAGATTAGTAATACTTTTTGGTCTTTGATGATGATTGCTCTAGATGCTTTTCTCCAAATTTTCTTGTTGATGTCTTCTTTGGTCATATCATCTGCATACAATTCCAAGGTTTTTACACCGAAAAATCGAAATAGAGGATTGTGAATCCTATCAATTACCAACCCTAAAACAAGGACATAGTAAATCGTTGTGAATCCCAAATAGAAATAATATTCCTGACTCTTGAAAAACAACCCAGCAATTACTGTTCCTAATAAAGCAATAAATTCACCAATATATTTTCCTTGACCGAATGTTATTTTAAATCGTTTTGCGATTGCCATGCAAAATTGGTCGAGTGCAGGAAGTGGTAATTCAGTATATACAATAATATTTAATGCAACTCCAACAAAAACAGTAGCAAATGACAAGTAAAGCAGATTCCATAAAAGACTCAACTCTGCAATATTTGGTATGAACAATAGCTCAAAATCAATTATAGCTCCAATAATAAATGAAATTGCAATTGGAAAAAACATAATCAATTTCGGTTTCTTCCATTCAATCAAATATGCAATTCCCACTAAAATAATTGCGGAAATCATAGTTAAGTATTTGTATTCAAGTGGAATTCCTTCATAAAAGTTACGATGCAGTGCATCCCACGCCGACATTCCTAAATTGGTTGATTGAATGAAGGCAACCGAAGACCCTAGCAAGATCATTGCTAGTACATAGAGTGCAGTTTTTTTCCAAGTTAATGTCATAATTTTCCTTATCCAAAGCTCAATACAGTAAAAAGCTATCCAATTGTGGATAGCTAAGAACTAAGATATTAATGCAATCTTTAGTACATCATCCAACTGCGTTGCATAATGAATTGTAAGTTTATCTCTTACTTCTTTTGGTATATCATCCACATCTTTTTCATTTTCTTGTGGGATAACGATTTCTTTTAATCCTGATCTCGCTGCAGCAATCGCCTTTTCTTTCAATCCACCAATTGGTAAAACACGACCGTTTAATGTGATTTCTCCAGTCATTCCAACATAACGATTTACTTTACGATTTGCTAAAACAGAAATTAATGCAGTTGCAATAGTAACACCTGCAGATGGTCCATCTTTAGGGATAGCACCTTCTGGGACATGAATATGGAATGCATTATTTTCGAGTGTTTCTTTACTAATTCCAAGGCGTTTTGCATTGGTCTTAACATACGAAACAGCTGCCATAGCACTTTCCTTCATAACGTCTCCAAGGTTTCCAGTTAAGATAAGGTTTTCTTTGCCTTCATAGTACGTTGCTTCAACTTCAAGTGTGTCTCCACCAGCTTGAGTGTAAGCAAGTCCAGTTACAACTCCGACCATATCTATTTTGGATACTTGATTGTTTTTAAACAATGGTTTTCCTAAGAAATCTTTTAGATTGTCTTTCGTAATTTTAACAAGGTCTTGTTTCTTAATAAGAATTTGTTTGATTGCTTTCCTAATAATTGAACCAAGAAGTCTCTCTAGTTGTCTTACTCCAGCTTCTCTTGTGTAATCATTGATAATAGCTTTTAGTGCACTATCTGTGATTTCAAATCTTTTTCCTTCTAATCCGTGATTGGTAACTTGTTTGTTTACTAAGAACTTTTTACCGATATAGAATTTCTCAATTTCAGTATAAGAACTGAGTTCAATCACTTCCATACGATCTCTAAGAGGCGCAGGAATGTTTTGAAGATAATTCGCTGTAGTTATAAACAATACGTTTGATAAATTATAGTCTTCTTCTACATAATGATCTGAGAAGAATTCGTTTTGTTCTGGATCTAACACTTCCAATAATGCGCTCGATGGATCATTTCTTTCATTCATAACAAGCTTATCGATTTCATCAATCAAGAATACTGGATTTGTCACTTTCGCTTTGATCATTCCATTAATGATGCGTCCTGGTAAAGCCCCAACATAGGTTCTTCTATGGCCTCTAATCTCTGCTTCGTCGTGAACACCACCAAGGGAAGTTTTGACAAAATTACGATTCAATGCATTCGCAATGGATTTCGCTAATGATGTTTTCCCAACTCCAGGAGGTCCTGACAAACACAGAATAGTTTGTGGATTCTTTCCAGTTAACATTTTAACAGAAAGATATTCGATAATGCGTTCTTTGACTTTATCCAAACCATAATGAGATGCTTCTAATTTATCAATTGCAACATTGATATCAGATTCATCCTCTGTTTGAATTGCCCATGGTATCGAAATTAATGTTTCTAAATATGTCCTTACCACAGATGATTCGCTAGATGAAGGTGCTAAATATTCATAGCGTTTTAATTCCTTCAATGCTTTTTCTTTCACTGCCGGAGGCATATCTGATTTTTCGATTTGTTCTCTAAGTTTCATTGTATCATCTTGTTTCGAGTCGCCAAGTTCTTCTTGAATTGCGCGCATTTTCTCTCTAAGATAATATTCTTTTTGATTTTGATCTGCAGATTTTCTTACAGTTTCATTGATCTTTGTTTCAATTGATTGTACATTTTTTTCTTTTTCAATGTCTTCTAATAAATACTGTAGACGTTTGTTTATTGAATTTGTTAATAAATATTTTACACGATCATCCTCAGGGATTTTAAGTTCTGATGAGACGATATCACATAGTTGATCGGATGTGATACCACCCTTCATATTACTTAACACTGTTTTTGAATCTCTAAACAAGTAGTTTGCATTCTCCAAAACTTCTTTTGAAACCATTTTTAACAACACTTGTTCTTCATCTAAATTCTCTGGTTTTAATACCATTGATGTGAAATCGATAAGATAAAATGGTTCTTTCGCCATTAAATCATTTAATTTAACTCTCACCAAAGGTTCGAATTTTATTTTGAAATTACCATTTGGCAATTTAATTTTAACAGAAATTCTTGCTAATAATCCTACTTCAATGAAGTCTTCAAATTCTGGTTCTAAGATATCTGGTTTTCTTTGAAAGACTAGTAATACATATCCATCACGATTGCTTTCTGCTTCAAATACAGCGTTCTTAGAGAACTCTCTACCAACTTCTACGCGTACATCAGTACCGGGTAAAAATATAATTCCTCTAACTGGAATTACTGGTAAGCAATCTGAAAATATTTTCTTTATGTTATACATAACATCACCTCATATTCTTCTTTAATATCTCGCTATTATTTTACCATAGTTATTAAAAAAAACCTAGCAATTTGACGAATGCATCACAAATAATTCATAGGTTTTTTTAGTTGATATTTTTTGTTGTTAGTTGTTTACTACAGCTTTTTCTAAAATGAAATCAACTGCTTTTCCATAAACGATTTCAGATGTAACTGCTGTTTCTGGAATTGCTTGTTTCACTTGCTCTAATGAAACGTTTTGAGCTTTGTATTGTTCTACGATTTCACTATATTTAACTTCTAGTTCTTCTTTAGTAACTTCAAATTTCTCTTGGACACCAATCGCTTCAATTACCAATTGTTCTGATAGTGTTTTAAGCGCTTGTCCTTTTAACTCTTCTTGGAATTGTTCTTCTGTCTTATTCATATATTGTAAATAAGTTGGCCAGTCTAAACCATATTGTTTTATTTGATTTTTTGATTGTTCTGCCATTCTGTTTGCTTCTTCAGCTATCATTTCTTCTGGAACTTCAAATTCAGCATTGCTGATTGCTTGTTCAATTACAGTGGATCTGATGTGTGTCTTATTTTGGTTTTCTTTAGCAGTTTCTAATTCAGCTTTAACATTTGCTTTGTAGTCTTCTACTGTTTTAATTGCTTCATCATTCAACTCTGTAATGAATTCTTCGTTTAATTCAGGAACCTTTTTTTCTTTGATTTCATGAAGTTTACAAGCAAACACTGCTTCTTTTCCAGCTAAAGATTTTTCTTGATAATCTTCAGGGAATGTTACAACGATATTTTTTTCTTCTTCTGATTTCATTCCAATCATTTGTTCTTCAAATCCAGGAATAAAACTTCCAGAGCCGATTATTAGTTCATAATTCTCAGATGTTCCGCCATCAAATTTAACTCCATCAACAGTACCAGAAAAATCGAATACAGCTGTATTTCCGCTTTCTAATGTCCCTTCTTCTTTGAGTTCCATTTCTGCGTTTTGATCTAATTTCTTACTAATTTCCGCTTCAATTTCAACTTCACTAGCTACTGCAGGTATTACAGAAACTTCTAAACCAGTATATTCCCCTAGTTTTATTTCTGGCTTCACTGCTACTGTTACTATATAAGAGAAATCTTCTCCACGTTTGATTTTAGCAGGATCTAAGTCAATTTTAGGTTGTGCAACAACTTCTAAATTATTTTCCACAACAGCGTTATAATATGTTTCTCCTATAACATGTTGGATAGCTTCTTCAAAAAGAGATTCTACTCCATATGTGCTTTCAAATACTTTTCTTGGTGCTTTTCCTTTGCGAAATCCTTTGATTTCCACTTCTTTGTTTGCTTCTTCAAATGCATGATCTAAACCATGTTCGAATTGTTCTTTTTTTATAGTGACTTCAAATTGTACTCTTGAGCCACTCAATTTATCAATTATCATTATAATTCCTCCGTTTTCTCACTTGTATGATTATATCAAAAAAGCATAATTAAATCAATCTTTTTAACTTAAAATATTTTGCCAAAAATATCGGAAAATCTTTTTGGTATTTTCTTAATTGATTCACCAATTACTCTAGGAAATAGAGTCATTGCTTCTGCGAATGCCATACGTTTGATTTCTTTTTTGTTTAAGCCTTTTAAATTCATAAACAAATAGTTTCTACAGATAATACCAACTCTAAGTGATAATAATGCGTTCCCAGAACCTTGTGCTAACGAACCTGTGATTGTTTTTAGAAATGGTATTTCCGCTAAAGCATTGATGCTTGATTGAGGAAATAACTCAGAGAATTTCATGTCTTCCAAGCTTTCTGCGATGATTGCTGAAGTCATGATATTAAACGATAATCTACCCAACGCTGCATAGGAAGGTCTAAACCCACATTTCATTACCAATTCTTTGATTAATTTTAAGTTTATTGTTAATACTGCAATCGCATCTAAACGTCCGTTTTGAGAGATTGCCGTACTAATAAATACAGATTCAGCGTGAGATACAATAATTTTATTTATTTCTTTTTTAATTGTGGAATCAAAGATCTCTGATAAGGCGTTTTTCAACAACACAGGATCATTAATCGCTGCGTTTAATGCTGACTTTTCTGTATCTGAAACATAGGATTCTTGTAATAGGTTTTTGGTTACCTTTTTGTACATAGAATAATTCTTTCTTGCATTTTGCTCCTCATTGAAGAGACTATCCATAGAAAAGGTTGGAGAAAACAACACTAAGACAATCGGTCTTACGAATAGAATGATAAATAAGATTCCCGATACTCCATAGAATGCATATTCAACATATGGATGAATTGCATTGAGCCTCTCACCTAATTGCAACACAGAGCTCAAAATAATTAGTATGATAAAAAATAATGCGATGATTCCCAAACCAATCCAAAATGGTTTATTAAATTTTTTCATATAGATTCTCCTTTAATTTATGTTCAACAAATTTGATATCATTTAATATTTGAGCAGATAATAATGCTTCTGTCTCAAATGTTAATTCTGGCCTAAGGTATTCTACAAATTGAACCTTAATCACTTTCCCATACAACTCTTCTTGTACTTCAAATACATAAGTTTCAACGGTTATTGGTAAATTGAAATAGGTCGGTTTATTCCCAATATTTGTCAATCCATAGTAGCGTTTGTTGTTAAATAGAACATAAGTGAAGTACACTCCTGATTTTGGTAGCCAATATGGCATATAATCAATATTCGCAGTAGGATACCCAAGCCTTCTACCGATTCCCCTACCAGAAACAACTTGTCCTTTAATGGAGTAGTAGCGTCCAAGTAGTTGATTGGATAAATCTAGGTTCCCATTGTCTAGGGTTGCTTTGATTCTAGTTGACCCCACTTTTAAATCAAGATACTTCATTTGTGGGATCACGACCACATCAAAATTTTTATTTCTCTTCAAGAGGGTTCTATCGCCTTCGCCTTTGTATCCAAAACGAAAATCATAGCCAATTACAATGGTGTTAGTATCCTCTAGAAATCGAGTAATGAATTCTTTTGCTTCCATGTGTATCACATGCTGATTCACTTTAATAACATAGAGAAAATCTACATCATATTTCTTGCAGATTTCAGCTTTATCTTCAATTGTAGTCAAACAGCGATGCCGTTTATTCTCGAGGTAACCTTTTATGTTGGTTGAAAAGGTAAAAACGCCTAACATTAGGCCTTTTTCTTTTGCTATTTTTTGAGCGTGTGCAATTAAATCAACATGCGCTATGTGCATACCATCAAAATATCCTAAACAAAGTACAAGATTATTTTCGGTTATAAAATCATTGTACTCTACGTATTCAATCTTTAACACCACTTCACCGACATTCTCATAAGATTTTTTGCTTCATCATAATAATAGATTGCTAGCACTTCCTGGTCTTTCGAATAGATAATTGTATCTAATTTTGTTTCGAACAAATCCGGATCCAATAAGCGACCATTTGCAATTAAAGCCCTATAATTCCCTTCTACAGTTATAGAAGGAAGGTTCAAGAATTGAAATGGTTCTTTCACTTCATATTTACCAGCTTTTAAGTCTTCTATTGAAATAGCGTCTTTTAGTTTAAATTTTTCAATTTCTGTACGTTCCAAATCTTGCAATGTCCCAAAACATCCTAACATCTCTCCTAAATCTCTTGCTATCGCTCTTATATATGTCCCTTTTGAAACATGAACCGTTACTTGAAATGTAATATATTGGCCTCGTTCCGTAACGCTAAAATCAGCAAATGAATACACTTCAACTTCTCTTGGGTCAATATCAGGAATGATAAAATCTCTTCTTGCTAATTCATACAATTTTTTTCCTTTTATCTTCACCGCTGAATAGTTTGGTGGAACTTGTTTTTGTTTTCCAAGAAAGGTTTGTAGTGTTTCTTGAATTTGTTCATCTGTAATTCCTTCTACACTGCCTTCATCAATTACTTTTCCAGTAATGTCATCCGTATCTGTTTTCAATCCTAGCTTGATGGTAGCTAAATACTTCTTTGAGTGATTTTCATAATACTTTACGAGTTTGGTTGCTTTGTCCACACACAAAACAAGTACACCAGTTGCATTGGGATCTAAAGTTCCAATGTGGCCTACTCTTTTTGTTCCCAAAGCCTTTCTTGCAATATTTACTACATCATGAGATGTATAGTTTTTTGGTTTATTAATTATTAATATTCCATCCATTTTTAAAACTCCTCTATTTTGCTAAATCGATAATATCTTCTCTATACAATGAACCTTTTATAGTTTTCACAACAATTCCATTTTGCAATAAAATGGTAGTTGGAACTCCAACAACATTATATTTCTTCGATGTTTGAAGATCCGTTTCCACATCAATAATTTGATAATCAGTGTGGAATAATTGTTCTTCTAATAATCTGTTAATTCTCTTCTTAATCGCAAAACATTTTCCACAGTATCTTGCGGTGAAGAATAAGATTTTCTTTGTTTCCATATAAATCTCCTTCACTACTTAAAGTAGATAACTGTAACACCTTTGCCGCCTTCATTTTGCCCGCCGGGCCTTGAACTCTTGATCACAGTACTGCCGCTGATGTATTCCGAAACTGCTTTTTTTAGTGCGCCAGTTCCGTATCCATGGATAACATAACCAAATTCCAAGTTGTTGATCAAACAATTATCAACGAATTTATCGAGTTCATCCACCGCTTCTAAATAACGGAATCCTCGTAAATCCAGTTCCACTTTTGCTTGACTTGTTTTCGTAACAAATCCAGATGATTGTTGCTTCTCTTTGTTTGGTGTTTCAATATATTCTAAGTCCTCTTCATTTAATGTAATGGATAACGTACCCATAAGAACTTCAAATTTATGATTGCCAATCAATTTATTTACAATTCCATTGCGTTGATAAGGTATAACCAATACTTTATCCCCCTCCGCAATATCCGTGTTTTTTGTTTTTATGTATGTGTTATTGTTTTGATTGATGCTCTTTGCTTCATGCTTAAGTCTAGCTAGTTCATGATCTTTGAAGTTTTCATGATCTCTTAAAGCATTCAAATCTTCAATGATTTTATTCGCTTTTTCTTCTAATTTTTTTAGATCTTCACGTTTTTCTGTTTCAAGTTTATCCAATAATTTGTTTTGTCGAATTCTTTCCTCTACGATCAAATCTTCTAATTCCTCTTTTTTCGCATGTAATGTGTTTACTTCTTGATGATAGTGGTTGATATCGTTATCGAGTTGAATACTTTGCTTTTCAAGCTTCTTGATTAGATTCGATACATCCGTATCAAATGAGACAGAAACTTTCTTCGCTGACTCTATTATATCATTTTGTAAGCCTAATCTCTTAGCAATTTGTATTGCATTCGATGTTCCTGGTACACCAATCTTCAGTTTATAGGTTGGTCTTAAGGTTTCTATATCAAATTCTACGGATGCATTTATCGTATCTTCTAAATCAAATGCATAGGTTTTTAGTTCTGAATAATGCGTTGTAATCATCGAATACAGATTTCGTTTTCGTAAATGATTGATAATACTAATCGCTAACGAAGCTCCTTCTTTTGGATCAGTTCCAGAACCGAGTTCATCCAGTAAAATTAATGAGTTTGGAGTTGCGTTATCAATGATGTATATGATCTTTGAAATATGAGAAGAAAACGTCGATAATGATTGCTCAATCGATTGTTCATCGCCAATATCGGCGAAAATATTTTCAAACACAATCGTTTCAGAACCTTCATCTACCGGAATAAGCATTCCCGATTGAACCATTTGAGAAAGTAATCCTAGTGTTTTCAAACAAACTGTTTTCCCACCAGTGTTTGGTCCAGTAATTACAATATGGTGGTAATCTCTAAAATTAATATTATTTCCAACAACATCCTTCTTTGGTATTAAGGGATGTCTCGCATTTAAAAGATTAATTTTTGTTTTTGTTATGGTAGGTTTGTGACAATCGTACTCTACCGCGTATTTTGCTTTCGCAAATACCAAATCTAAATACGTAAAAATTGTGAGATTATTTGTTAGATGATGTGCATCTTCCTTTACATATTCACTGAGTTCTCTTAGAATCTTGTCGATTTCATTCGCTTCTTCTGAAAATAAACTCTGTAATTCATTGTTCATAGTAAAACAACTAATTGGCTCCATGAAGACAGTTTCACCACTACTTGAGGAATCATGCACAACTCCCTTGAAAGAGTTCTTATATTCCGCTTTTACAGGCAATACAAGACGATTGTTGCGTATGGTTATAATCGAATCCGTTAAACGGCTGTTTTCGCTTTGTAATAAGGAAGCCATTTTAGAATCAATTCTATTTTCCGTTACTTTTATCTTTTTGCGGATGTGTTCTAATTTTACGGAAGCACTATCGTAGATTTCTCCTTTAACATCGATCACATCTTCAATTCGATTTTTTAATCCAGGTAGTGTGATTAAACGATCATAATAATCTACTAGTGATAAGCAATCTATTTCCAGTTGCTTCACTTTTTTTATAAATGTAAGATTTCTAGATACTGCTTCTTGGTGACTGACAATTCTTAAAAATTCTTCAATATTTAGAACCGATCCAATTTTTGCTTTCTTAATTGCATCATGAATATTTAATACTCCCGTCATAGGAGTGGAATCGTATCGCAAGATGATTATTTTTGCTTCATCAACTTCTGTAAGTATTCGATTGATTTCCAAAGAATTCGCGATTGGTTCTATATCTAAGACTTGCTTCTTAGCTATATCACTAACGGCGAAATTTCGTAATTGATATAAGATTTTGTCGAATTCGAGTTTCTTAATTTCAGTAAGCATATCATTCACCTTCTATCTCTTCTATTTTAACACATATTATGGTAAAATTAAATTAGGAGTTGAGACAATGAATTATAATTTTCAATTAACCGAACATTTTTTAGAAAAATTTGTTTCGTATTACCATAATTTCATAGAAGATAACACAGATTCAAGAATATTATACTCCTTTAAAAGTCCTGATTTTAAAATCATCATTTACAACTCAAAAAAAGTAATGTTTCAAGGAGTTAGTGGATATGAAGAATATGTTAAATGGGCGGAGTTACTTGGTTTGGATATCATATCAAAGCCAGAAGAAACTTCTTATTCAAACAATCAATATTCTCATAAAAAAATAATTGGTTCCGACGAAGTTGGAACGGGTGATTTTTTTGGCCCTGTTGTTGTTTGCGCTGCTTATCTAACTCCAAAGGATGATGAGCTTCTTGAGTCCTACAACATTCGTGATAGCAAAGCTTTAACAGATAAACAAATTATTGAAACCGTTCCCAAATTAATTGACCATATTAGTCATCATATATTGGTAGTGCATCCAGAGAAATTTAATTCGTTAACTTCCGAAGGCTACAATATGAATAAGCTCAAAGCTTATCTACACAATCACGCAATTAAAAAACTGGTAGAACAACATCCAAATTATGACTTCGTTATTTTAGATGAGTTTTGTTCTCCTAAGAACTATTTTGAGTACTTGAAAACAGAAACCCCATTTACCAATATTCAATTTCATACAAAAGCGGAATCCGTACATAAAGCCGTTGCGGTAGCTTCAATGATCGCTAGGTATCGATTTTTACTTGAGATGGATAAGTTATCTGAGAAAATCCATATAACACTTCCTAAAGGAGCTGGAGCCGCAGTGGACGCAGTTGGTAAAGTAATCTTTATGAAGAATGGAAAAGACATATTTAATTCGATTGCAAAAACAAACTTTAAAAATTTAGATAAAATTACAAAATAACCTCAAAATCGAGGTTATTTTTTTCTATAATTCAGTGTAAAAGAAAACGGTTAATCTGGAATTCTAGTCCATCTTAACCGTTTAT
>CAZUQS010000029.1:0-11510 GCA_964622615.1 uncultured Candidatus Izemoplasmatales bacterium
AAACATGTTGTTAGTGTCTGTATGGGAACTGCGTGTTATGTGAAAGGCGCAGAAAAAGTATTAGCAAAAGTACTGGATGAATTGGGAGTAAAGAAGAATGAAATCACGAAAGACGGATTATTCTCAGTTAAAGACGTACGATGTGTTGGAGCTTGTAGTTTAGCACCAATTGTTACTGTTGATGATAAAGTATATGGGTATGTTACCGCAGAAAAAGTTCCGGGAATCCTTGAAAAATATAGAGGTGATTTTAATGAAAATTAATTCGAAGTCAGAATTGATGGATTTAAGAGATTCATTAAAAAGTACGATTGAATTACGAGAAAAGGGTCTAAGCAATAGTAAGCAAATCGAAGTTTTAATAGGAATGGCTACTTGTGGAATTGCTTCTGGAGCAAAAGACACTTATAACGAATTGCAATCGATTATTGATAAAGAGAAATTATCTCATGTGAAACTAGTCAGTGTTGGGTGTGTAGGATATTGCTATATGGAACCGACCATACAAGTATGTATACCTGGTAAAGAACCTGTCATTTACGGAAAAATTACAAAAGAGAAAGCTCAAGAATTTGTTGATAAAGTGATTATTGAACAAACATATATGGAAGATAATCTTCTTTTAACGTCTTTTGATAAAGCAGGTGGAACACGATGACTGTTAAAAGAACTCTTTTGATATGTGACGGTTCTAGCTGTCTCACAAAACAAAAAGTAAAACTAATCAGTTTATTAACAAAAGCGATTGAGAATAAAGGATTAAATGATTCCATCAAAATCGTTAAAACGGGGTGCTTTGGTATTTGTGGACAAGGACCTATTCTTAAAGTGCTTCCAGATGATATTGTATATGTAAATATCCAAAAAGAAGATATTGATGTAATCGTAGAAGATCATCTTATGAATAACAAGATTATTGAACGACTATTATTTGTTGATCCAAAAACAAATAAAAAAGTAAGGGAAGAAAAAGGCAATAAATTTTATCAAAAACAATATCGCATCGCTTTACGAAATTGTGGATTAATTAATCCAGAAGATATTAAAGAATACATCGCTGTTAGAGGCTATGAAGCTTTAGCAACTGTATTGAGCGAGAATACTCCAGTTGAAGTAGTTGATATTGTTAAAAAATCAAAATTAAGAGGCCGCGGTGGTGGCGGATTTTTAACTGGACTTAAATGGCAGTTTACTGCGAAAGAACCTGGTAACGAAAAATATGTTATCTGTAATGCAGATGAAGGTGACCCAGGAGCATTTATGGACCGTAGCATCCTTGAAGGCGACCCTCATAGCGTTTTAGAAGCAATGATAATTGCGGGATATGCAATGGGAGCAAGCCAAGGATTGGTATATTTAAGAGCAGAATATCCTTTAGCAATTCACAGGTTAACTATTGCGATTAAACAAGCTAGAGAATATGGATTCCTTGGAAAAAATATTTTTAATAGTGGTTTCGATTTTGATATCGAAATTCGTTTAGGTGCGGGAGCTTTTGTTTGTGGAGAAGAAACAGCGTTAATCCATTCAATGGAAGGAAAACGTGGAGAACCAACAAAAAAACCTCCGTTTCCAAGTGTGAGTGGCTTCCGTCAGAAACCATCTTCTGTGAATAATGTAGAAACATTTGCAAGTGTAACGTCGATTATATTACTTGGTCATGAGTGGTTTGCAAGTATTGGGACCGAAAATTCAAAAGGAACAAAAGTATTTGCTCTTGCAGGTAAAATAAATAATATTGGACTTATTGAAGTTCCTATGGGAACCACATTAAGAGAAATTATTTATGATATCGGCGGAGGTATGCTAGATAATAAAGAATTTAAAGCTGTCCAATCAGGCGGACCATCTGGTGGAGTAATTCCTAGAGAACACTTAGATACACCAATTGACTACGAATCATTACGTGAGATTGGAAGTATGATGGGTAGCGGTGGATTGATTGTTTTGGATGAAGAAGATGATATGGTTCAATTATCAAAATTCTATCTTGATTTTACTCAAGATGAATCTTGTGGTAAATGTACCCCATGTCGAATTGGAACGAAAAGAATGTACGAGATTTTGGATCGATTGACCAAAATGGAAGGATGTCCAGAAGATTTGGATATCTTAGAAGATTTAGCAATTAATATTAAAAATTCTTCTTTATGTGGTCTTGGACAATCGGCACCAAACCCTGTTTTGAGTACGATGGAATATTTCAAAGAAGAATATGAAGCTTATGCTTATCGCACGAAAAAGCATACGTATTCTGTCATTGCTGATAAATGCATTGGTTGTACAAAATGTGCAAGAGCATGCCCTGTAGACTGTATTGCGGGAAGTGTTAAGGTGCCACATATAATTGATGAGTCACTATGTATTGCTTGTGGAGCATGCTATACGGTATGTCCAGTTGATGCAATACTGAGACCTTAGGAGGACTGATTATGGTAAATATTAAAATTAACGGTATCCGAATTCAGGTTCCCGATAACACAACTGTTTTAGAGGCAGCGAAAAAAGTGGGAGTTCATATTCCTACCTTATGTTATATGAAACTCGATGATTTTGGCATTATAAACAAAGTTTCAAGTTGTAGAGTATGTGTTGTAGAAGAAGTTGGAAAATCCGTACTCGTACCGTCTTGTTCTTCTGAAGTGTATGAAGGAATGAATATTGTTACGAATAGTGCGAAAGCATTAAATGCAAGACGAAACAATTTGGAATTACTGTTATCCAATCACCCATTTGAATGCTTGACTTGTGAAAAGAATTTAGATTGTGAATTACAATCACTTGCGGATGAATTGAACATAAATGAAATTCACGCAAAAGGTGAAAAGATGAGTTATCCAATTGATCGCTCATCCAATTCTATTGTTAAGAATCCAAATAAATGTATTATGTGTAGACGTTGTGAAACAATGTGCAATGACGTTCAAACTGTAGGAGTTTTAAGCGCTATCAATCGTGGTTTCGGTGTTGTTGTAGCACCTGCATTTAATCTAGATTTAGTAGATACTTCATGTACCTACTGTGGTCAATGTGTTGCTGTGTGTCCTACTGCTGCATTAACGGAACGAAATGATATTCAAAAAGTATGGCGAGCTCTTGCGAATGAAAAACGTCACGTAGTTGCTCAAGTTGCTCCTGCAGTGCGTGTTGCTATTGGAGAAATGTTCGATATGGAACCAGGAACTATTTCTACAGGTAAAGTGGTTACTGCATTAAAACGTTTAGGTTTTGACGCAGTTTTTGACACAAACTTTGGGGCGGATTTAACGATTATAGAAGAAGCCCATGAATTGGTTCATAGAATTCAACATGGCGGTGTATTACCAATGCTAACATCATGCTGCCCTGCTTGGGTGAAGTTCTTTGAACATCAATTTCCAGACATGTTGGATATTCCATCAACCTGTAAATCACCTCAAACAATGCTAGGGGCAATTATTAAGAGTTATTACTTGAAAAATCTAGATATATTACCTAGAAGACTAAAAGTGGTATCGATTATGCCTTGTGTTGCTAAGAAGGCTGAAAGTGCAAGACCTGAACTCTCGAAAGAAGAACTCAGCAATGTAGATTTTGTATTATCAACAAGAGAATTCGGACGTATGATCAAAGAAGCAGGAATTGATTTTGCTTCCTTGGAAGATTCTGAATTTGATTCTTTACTTGGTGTATCTACAGGTGCTGGTGCAATCTTTGGTACTACCGGTGGAGTTATTGAAGCTGCAACAAGAACAGCCTATGAAATGCTAACAGGCAAGTCACTTGAAAACGTAGACTTCAAACAACTTCGAGGACTTGAAGGAGTACGTGAGGCTACCGTAAAAATTGGAGATTTAGATCTTAAGATTGGGATTGCTCACGGGTTAGGAAATGCTAGAAAATTATTGGAATCAATTCAATCAGGTAAGTCTCATTTCCATGCAATTGAAATTATGGCTTGTCCAGGTGGTTGTATTGGTGGTGGAGGACAACCTTATCATCATGGTAATCAAGAAATTATCAAAAAAAGACAAGCTGCAATCTATGAAATCGATCGTGGATTACCAAGAAGGAAATCACATGAAAACGAAATGGTATTGAAATTGTACGATGAGTATTTAGGAAAACCATACGGTGAGAAAGCACATGATTTATTGCATACTTGTTATGTGCCGAAAGAACGAATTTAAGCAATAAATTTGCAAATATAAATTACAATTCAAATAGAAAAGGCACACTAGATTACATATTCTAGCGCGCCTTTTTATATAGCTTTATATTCTAATATATATGAATAATATCTTCATTCGCTTTCTTCTTTACATCAGGTAGTTTGTAGTTTTTTGAACCTTTACCACACACTAATATTAAGAACGGTTTTTCATTATCTGGTCTTTGCAATATATCTCTAAGGAATAAATTTGGGGCTGGGGTATAGGTTAAAATATCTAGTCCTAAATCTGTTAGAACACTGATTAACATACCTGTTGCTATTCCTATTGATATATCGGGGTAGTATACTGGAGTTTTGTTACCATCTTTATCGTATTGGAATGTGTGCTTAAACAATACAATAAGATAAGGAGCGTGCTCTAAGAATGGCTTTTCCGTATTAACAGATAGAGGTTCTAAATCAGATTGCCAACTATCTGAGATTTGTTCGTGAAATGTTCTTTCAACATGCTCAGATTGAATCCGAATTTCTTTCTTAATTTTTGGGCTTTTTACAATACAAAAGGTCCAAGGCTGCTTATTCGCACCACTTGGAGCGTATTTAGCAGCTTCAATAGCGTCGATTAAGATTTGGATATCAAACGATTCTGTCTCAAATTCTCTATAAGAACGCCTGTCTTTTAACTTATTCATTAATTCTGTCATAAGCAACCCCCATTACATAAAAATTATACCATAGTATGAAATATTATCGAATCGTTATACTATTTTATCTAGATACTGTATAATTATTTTGAGGAGATGATACTATGGATAAAAAAACAGAGGATAGAATTAAAGGTTGTGCAGGAAATGATGGATGTGCTCCGGATTTAAATAACGGAAAAGCTATTGTTGATAAAGTAAGACAAGTACAGGTTAGTAATGGATTATTAGAAACACCTCATATGGTTGATTGCGAATGTGGACAAGATTTTGTTATGCGTAATTATGAACAAGCATGTCCAAATTGTGGAATGGTATATGGAGTAACTCCTTGTAGCAGTCATGATAAAAAGAATATAAAACCTGCGGGTATCAACTACTAGTCTGTAGGTGCTTAGTTTTATAATAGAAAATCAAATATAATTTGAAATAAAAAACTGATAGATGTCAAAATGTCTATCAGTTTTTATATATAAGTTTTATGAAATGAATTAATCTTCTATTTCTTTTTTCTCGTCATCATAATTTCGTGTAATAGTATGTGTAGAGTTATCTAGATTATCTACTATCCCTCTAGAGTTCCTACTATTGTCAATGTAGACAAGTAAGAGGTGCTATGAGGGCTATTTGCGAATGCGTCTGTAGCATCTGTACCTCCAAGTTGGTATCCTTCATGGCGTCCATTCGAAAATTCGTTTGTTACGTCATAAACAATCCCATTTACAGCCATATATGCTGTTGACCCGTTTGCTCCAGTATACTGAGATAATTCAATAAGTGTAAATACAGGTAATGTTATTTCAGTGGTGGTTGTAGATTCTGTAGTAGTAACAGAAGTTGTCGTTCCCATAGTAGAAGTGGTTGCTCCTGTAGTAGAAGTAGTTGTTCCTGTAGTAGATGTGGTTGTTCCTGTAGCAGATGTGGTTGTTTCCATTAAGGTTGTAGTTTCACTTGAATTTGTTGCGAGAGTACCTACAACAGGTAAAGTAGATAGTAATGAGGCTGCATGAGGACTTGTTGCGAAAACTGTTGTAGCGTCTGTTCCAGCCATTTGTAATCCTTCATGTTGACCATTTGTAAATGTCTCTGTCACATCATAGACTACACCATCAACTGCAATATATGCAGTAGATCCATTAGCGCCAGTATATTGTGATAACTCAGCCAAAGTAAATGTTGTTTCTGCATTGGTTGTAATGTTCACCTGTGTTGTTGTGGTTGCTTCTGTTGTTGTAGATGTTGTGGTATCACAACCAATTAGAACAAAACCAAACATAATGATAAACCCTAAATAGAATATTTTTTTCATAATATGTCTCCTTTTTCTTTTATATAATCGTGTTTTTATACAGTTAGTATATGATAAGAATATTAAAAAATGGCTAAAAAAGCAAGTGAAATGCATTTAAATCGGTGCATTCTAATAGTGGATATAATATACTATATAAGTGAGTTAGAATACTATGAAGTCATACTCTATGAAATACAATTTGATTAATAACTCATACATATTACTTGTATCTCTTGGAATATGCAGTTATAATGTTAATAACCAAAAATTACTGGAGAGAAAAATGACCAAAAAAACTAAAATTATCAAAATACTTAGAAGAGGATTTCTTATATTATCGATAATATTTGTAGTATTAATCGCAGGATTGTTTATATATTCAAGTCAATCTTACACCGCATTACCAGAAATGGAAACTGCGATTGCTGAACTTGATTTAAATGATATTACATTTACTGACAATGGAAATAAAATTAGTTATGTAGTACAAAATCCAATGGCTAATATTATTTTTGTTCCAGGAGGCCTCGTTGAACCGGACAGCTATAAGTATCTTGCAGCTAGTTTAGCAACAGATGGGTATAATGTAACAATCGTTAAAGTGATGTTCAACTTAGCAATATTAACACCAAATAAAGCGATCAGATATATTGATGAGGATTTAGATAATATTATCATTGGTCACTCATTAGGCGGAGTTGTTGCCAGTATGGTTGCTGCAAAACAAGATGATATTTCCACAGTGATTTTACTTGGAAGTTATCCGATCAAAGATATTACATCAAAAGAAACCCTATTGATTGCTGCAGAACATGATGATGGAATGGATCCGGTAAAATTTGACGATAGTTTAAAATATGTAAATGATGCAAATATAATATATAATATAGATGGTGGAAACCACGCTCAGTTTGGGTGGTATGGGCCACAAAAGGGAGATGGCGTTGCTGAAATGTCAACCTTGGAGCAACAAAATATTGTGATTGCTCAAATTATAAGTTTTATAGAAAACTAGTTAATTAAGGAGACAATATGAGCTATTATCTAGCAGAACTTGAAACACTTAAAAGCAGAGGGAAACTAAGAATTCCATATAGAAATAGAAATATCTTACTTGTAATGATAGAAGATTCTGTATATGCTATTCAAGATAAATGCCCACATATGGGGGCTTCCTTGTATCCGGGAAAAATTGAAGGTGAAGTCATATATTGTAAGGATCATAACTTAGGAATTTCGATCAAAACGGGAAAAATCGTGAATGAAAAACAAGCAGAATCTCTAAGACTAGATGAATATAGTCGTTATGTAAAGAGCTTTCCTATAACTGTTTCGAATGGCAAGGTATACCTAGAAACATAAATGCTGTTCAGACCAATTAAGAGTCATATCGAATCATTTGATATGACTTTTATTTATGCTCTTCTAGATATACTTAGATTGGTTTGAATTAAAATATTCCATCTAAGAAGGAAAAACGATGACGAACACGAACAAAATCAATATATTTGATATAATATAATTGTAAGACAAGATTAGTTTCTTATTTGAACTGGAGGTTAAGGCGGATGAAGAAAAGCATACTAGGATTTCTGCTTTTAAGTTGTCTATTTTTGGTATCATGTGGACAAACAGAAATGGATATAAACTACACAGATGATGAGCCATTTATATTGGATATGAATGGAGAATCATTAAAGGTGTTACAGTTAACAGATTTACATCTCACTTATGGTGTTGATAATTTCGATCGTAAAACATTACATCTTATTCAGGATTTAATTCTAAGTGATGATTTTGACTTTGTTGTTATAACAGGAGATATGTCATTATCTCCATTGGGTATATCCCTATTTAAAAAATTAATTAAAACAATGGAAGAATGTGAAACTCCATGGTCTTTTGTTTTTGGAAATCACGAAACAGACTATCACGATTATTCGGAATATTTAAACTCTATTCCCGAAACAGAGTATTTGTATTTTAAAGTTGGTCCAGAACTAAATGAAGGTGGAGTAGGGAATTTTGTTGTTCGCTTTGAAAAAGATGGAGTACCATTCTATGATTTGATATTAATGGATACTTATGCAGAACGAGAAGTATATACAGAAGAAGAAGGCGAATATGATTATCTAAAAACTTCACAAATTACATGGTATGAAGACCATGTATCTAGTAGCGTAGTGAACAATTTAGTATTTATGCATATCCCACTCCGTGAATTCATCGATTCAGAAGGTTACATTGGAATTTTTGATGAAGATAAAGTCTATGCCCAAGGAGTAAATACAGGATTCTTTGATGCTTGTGTAACTTTAGCTAAAACAAAAGGAGTTTTTGTTGGGCATGATCATTTGAATGATTTCTACCTTCTTAGAGAAGATATCATATTAGCGTACGGAAGAATTACGGGGTATAGCGCATATGGAGATCTTGAGCGAGGTGGAAGAGTAATTGAAGTTATGGACGATCAAGAAATTGTACTGTCTGTCTTGTTAGAGAGCGAGGTATCACAATGAAATTAAAATATCGAGTATTGATTTCTTTCTCACTATTTTTCTACGGACTGTTCTTCTATTTTCTTTGGAACCAAATCTTCTTTTTTGCTCTACCAATTGCAGGAATTCTATATACCATAATTGGAGGTAAAAAGTATGCTTGATTTCTTAGTAGGATTATCTATTTACTCCCTTTTTATAGCAATTTATGGAACCCTGGTATGTTTACCTATTTTTCGATTAATCATAGTAATTATTAAAAAAACATCCTTGAAAGAATCTCTGTACATTGTTTTAATACCATTATCAATTGGGTACTATCTTAATCACGATGATACACACATAACACATAAAATATATATTGTTTTACAGATACTTTTATTTGTGTTTGCTTTACTAGGAAGTTTCTTTCTGTTTTATACTCGCTTTGCTTAAAAAAATTACCGAATTTCAAAGTTTTATGGTAAAATCTAATTACAATTTCATGTTTCATTACGGTTTACTATTACTTAAAGAAGGTGTCTAAATGTTAAAATACGATTCGAATCTGTTTATGAGCAATTTATATGAAGGTGTCTATGTTGTTGATACAAAAAGGAAGATTGTCTTTTGGAATGCTGGTAGCGAGCAAATTACAGGATATAAAGCTGAAGAAGTTATCAACTCATTTTGTTTTAAAAATATTTTGCAGCATGTAGATGCTAACGGAAAGAAACTCTGTCATGACGGATGTCCTTTGCACGATACATTATTGACTGGAAATATCAATGAAGCAGATGCATTTTTGCATCACAAAAATGGACATCGAATTCCTGTAACAGTAAAAAGTATTCCTTTATACGACGAAAACAATAATATTACAGGCGCAGTAGAAGCCTTTACTGACGCAAGATATGGTAAAGATACATTTGAAGAAAATATAAAATTAAAACAATTGATTGAAATAGATACACTAACTTCTATTTATAATAGGAGATATTTGGAATTTCAATTGGCCAGTTCAATAATCGAAAACAAACAATTTAATACACAATTTGGACTTCTATTTCTAGATATAGATCATTTCAAGAATGTAAATGACACTTATGGTCATAACATTGGAGATGAAGTGTTAAAATTGATATCCAATACGATTCGATCCAGTCTTCGTCTAAATGACATAGCTGGTAGATGGGGGGGAGAAGAATTTGTTATTATCTTAAGAAGAATTGATTTAAAAGAAATGCTAATTTTAGCGGAACGCTTAAGAATGATTTGCAAGAATTCTTCATACAAATTAAAGGATGGAACAATTATTTCTGTAACCGTTTCAATAGGCGGGTCTGTATATGAACCAAAGGAAACGGTTGAACAACTAATCGCAAGATCAGATCGATTGATGTATGAATCGAAACAAACTGGTCGCGATAGAGTAACAGTCAAATAAAAATAGATTATCAGTAGAGCCCTCAACCTTACAGTGGGGGTTCTTTTTATTGTAATATTCTTAGGGATTCTACGATAAAATCAAAAAAATTAGAAGAAATATCAAACCTAAATCGATTATTAATAGAATGTAAAAATACGAAGCATTCGATATATTTAGGATTTTGACAAAATTCATGAAAATTTGACAGTTTTACTTAAAAACCAAAAAAAAGATATATATTTACGTAAAAAAATATCAAATTGGGCTTGAAATATTCTAAATGTAATGATATTATTAAAGAGCAATGGGTATAAATTACAAATTAATCTACGAAGAGACCCCGAGAGAGTAAGTAAAATGATACAGTTTTACTCTGGTTTTGTTTAGATAATGTAGTAAACCCGTTATTTTTTTATAATAATTGAGAAAGCGTTTACATGATTTGGGTGCAAACAATGATATCAAAACTAAGAAAATACAATCCGAATCTTGGAATCATAGATATTCATGATTTGGAGTTTAATAAATATGGTAAAATATTGAATTTTGAAGATTTTTCTGAGGCGAAATTATATTTAGATACCTTCACAAAAATACCTGCTCAAGACAATATGTACTTAGCTCATGATGAAGAGTTTTTAAATTCGCTAACAACCATAAAAATATATCATAAAGTTTTTGGTGAAGTTCCATTGGAATTTGGATATGTAAATGGTCAAAACACACAGTTGAATTCGCTAGAATATCACAAATCTTCTGAAATCAATATAGCAATTACACCACTTATTCTTTTATTAGGTAGTGTAGATGACATAAAGAATAAAATGTATGATTCTAAAAAATTAATTGCGGTTTATATTCCTGAAAATACAGCAATTGAAATTTATTCAAGCACCCTACATTTTTCTCCTTGTAAAGTTCAAAAATCAGGATTTAAATGTGGAGTAATTCTTCCTTATGGAACCAATATGAATTTTATGAAGTCAGAATCATTTACTAAGGATGAAGATTACTATCTATTTAAGACAAACAAATATTTACTTGCACATCCAGAACATCATAAAATTATTCATTTAGGAGCGCACGTGGGTATTACTGGGGACAATATTGAGATTAAATATTAATAGAGGAAAATCATGATTAAAATTGTACACACAGAAGATGAATTGACTATTATATATAATGAGGAAATCATTATAAAACATTTTAAGAGGCACCCTGCTTTTTATTTGGGTTTTGGAATAGAAGAAATTGATAGTTATCGCGGTAATTATCAATTTGATGATTATATTGAAAATCGGATTGGATTGGATTCTTTTTTAGTAGAAGATAATACGATTACCTTCTCCCATGAAAAAGCAAGCTTAAGAGTGGAACTAAAAGAAGAAAATCAACGGTTGATATTACAGTTCAAAGCAAAAGATGATTACAATCGATTTTGGATGAGAATATTTGC